>JACQDI010000989.1 GCA_016201195.1 Acidobacteriota bacterium
GCGCACGACGACAAGATCGGGAAGTTCCAGAAGGCCGACGGAGGAACGATTTTTCTCGACGAGGTCGGCGACATGAGCCTGAAGACGCAGGCCAAGGTGCTGCGGGCGCTCGAGGAGCAGCGCTTCGAGCCGGTGGGAGCGGGCGCCTCCGTGCAGGTTGACGTGCGGGTGATCGCCGCCACCAACAAGCACCTCGAAGAAGAGATCGAACGGGGCAACTTCCGCGAGGACCTGTTCTACCGGCTGAATGTGGTGCCGTTTCTCGTTCCGCCGCTCCGGGAACGCAAGGAAGACATTCCCCTGCTGGTGAATTATTTTCTCAACGATTTCACCGCCGCTTATGGGCGCAAGCACAAGGAGCTGACCCCGGAGGCCTACGCCGCGCTCGAGCAGTACTCCTGGCCGGGCAACGTGCGCGAGCTGAAGAACCTGATCGAGCGCCTCGTAATCATGAACCCGCAGGTGCGCATCGACGTCCGGCACCTTCCGCTTCCACCCACGAAGCGGGCGGCGGAGATCGACCGGCGGAGCCTTCCTCAGTTCGCCAGCCTCCAAGAAGCGCGGAACGCGTACGAGCGCGAGTACATTCTCAAGAAGCTAGAGGAGACGAGTGGGAACGTCACTCGGACGGCGGAGATCCTTGGGCTCGAGAGGAGTAATTTGTACAGGAAGATGAGGGCTCTGGGGATTGTCCCTTCCTCAATTCCTTAATTCCTTCATTTCTCAATTGCTTTCACCCCAGTTTCCACGGCGGGCGGTAGTTGTAGTGAAGCAGGCGGTTGGCGGCCTCGCTGTTAGTAAACCGCTCCGCCGTGCGGTCCCACCGAAGGTGGCTCGATGTCCTGTGGGCAAGGTTGCCGAGGATTGTAGCGGTGGTGGAGCGATGGCCGGTCTCGACGTCGCAGTTGGGTTTGGCGCGGCTCTTGATACAGTCGAGAAAGTTGCGCATGTGGGCGTTGGTGCTGTTGGATGGTCCTTTTTGCAAGATTGCCTGCATGGCCGGTTGCCGCGAGGCGCGGTAGGCTTTGCCGGTCGCGCGCTCCAGGGGATTGGCGGCGGGGATGGCCTCACCGGCGTTTGATTCGGGCACGACTTCGTAAGCGCCGTCAAAGGCATACAGGGTTCCTTTGGCGCCGCGGAACTCGGCCAGGACGTCCGGCCGGGCGCCGGCCGGCGCCGCGTTGCAGTTGAACTGAGAGAAGATCACGAGCGTCTTGCCCGGATACTCCCACAGCACCTCCATCGTGTCGGGGATCTCGCGATTGTCCTCGACGGCATACTTGCCGCCCAGCGCGGTCACGGCGAGAGGAGCGTCCTGGCCGAGCGCCCAGTGGATCAGGTCCATGTAGTGCACGCCGTTGTTGGTGAGCTGGCCGCCCGAGTAGTGATAGAACCAGCGGAAGCGGTAGAAGGCGCGGTTGATGTTAAACGGGTCTTTGGGGGCGGGGCCGAGGTAGAGATCCCAGTCGACGTCCGGCGGGGGCGATGAATCGGGCGGGTTGCCGATGCCAAGCGGCCACTCGTTGACCACATGAAAACAGCGGGCGACCGTCACACGGCCGATGCCGCCACTACGAACCAGCTCCGCCGCCTCGCGGCAGATCTTCGAGGAGCGGCGGTTGATGCCTACTTGCACGACGCGCTTGGTTCGCCCGGCTGCCTCGACCATCTTGCGTCCCTCGACCACGGTCAGCGAGAGCGGCTTTTCCACGTAGACATCCTTGCCGGCGTTGCAGGCGTCAATGGTTTGCAGCGCGTGCCAGTGGTCGGGCGTGGCGATGATCACGGCGTCGAGGTCGCGCAACTCCAGCAGGCGGCGGTAGTCCTGGAAGTGGGTGGGATCGGTCCGCGCCTTCCTCGCCGCCAGGGCCATGTAGTCTTCCCGGAGGTCGCAAACGCCGATCACCTGCTGATCGGCGTACTCCATCAGGGCGCTGAGATCCTGGTCGCCGCGGTTCCCCACGCCGATCAGGCCCACGCGGACGCGGTCGTTTGCGCCCCAAACCCGCCGGTAAGAAAGAGCGGTGAAGGTGGCAGCGCTGGTGAAGGCTCGTCTGGTGGTGTTCATGGGGGGATTTTACCACCAGGGAAAGAAGGAGTTTCATTTATCGTAACTATAAACAATTATGATAATCTGGAGGGTGGAGGGTCTTATGTGGATCGGTGTGCCAAGAGAGGTGAAGGACCATGAAGCGCGGGTGGCGCTGGTGCCGAGCGGGGTGATGACGCTGCGAGAGTCGGGGCACTGGGTAGCGGTCCAGGCGGGGGCCGGAGACGGCAGTGCGATTCACGATGAGGATTACTTCCGGGCAGGCGCGGAAATCGTGCCATCGGCCGAGGAGGTGTGGCGGCGAGCGGACCTGGTGGTGAAGGTCAAGGAGCCGCAGCCCTCCGAATATGGCTTCCTTCGCCCGGGCCTGATCCTGTTCACCTACCTGCACCTGGCCCCCCTGCCGGAGTTGACCCGGAAGTTGCTGGAAGCGGGGGTGAACGCGGTGGCCTATGAGACGATCCGGGAGACGGACGGGTCGCTGCCGCTGCTGACGCCGATGAGCGAGGTGGCGGGGCGGATGTCGGTGCAGGTGGGCGCGCGGTACCTGGAGCAGGAAAATGGCGGACGGGGGGTTCTGCTGGGCGGCGTCCCGGGCGTGGCGCCGGCCGAGGTGGCGATTCTGGGCGGAGGGGTGGTGGGGACCAACGCCGCAAAGATCGCCCTGGGCTGCGGCGCGCGGGTGACAATCATCGACCGGAATCTCAAGCGCCTGCGCGAGCTGGACGATATCTTCCAGGGCCGGCTGTTGACGCTGGCGTCAAACCTGGTGACGGTCTCCGAGGCTCTCCAGAAGGCCGACCTGGTCATCGGGGCGGTGCTGATTCCCGGGGCGACGGCGCCGAAGCTGGTGCGCCGCGAGATGATTGCGCAGATGAAGCGCGGCTCGGTGGTGGTGGACGTGGCCATCGATCAGGGTGGGTGCCTGGAGACCTCGCGTCCGACCACGCACACCGACCCGGTCTACCGCGTGGACGGGGTAATACACTATTGCGTCTCGAACATGCCGGCGGCGGTGCCGCACACCTCGACCTTCGCTCTCACCAACGCCACGTTCCCCTATCTCCACCTGCTGGCCGACCTGGGCCTGGACCGGGCTCTGGACGCCAGTTCCGCGCTGCGCGAAGGGGTAAATACCTATCATGGAGATCTGGTGCACCCGGGTGTGGCGGAATCACAGGGACTGCCACATCGCGATTTGGTGATTGCGTGATTTGGCGAATTGCTGATTGACAAGCGGTTCCACCGAGGCGTTTTACCAAGCTTCTCATAAATAAGTGCTCATACTAAGGCGGGAGTGTGGGAGGCCGTCAGGACCAGGGCGAACGTGGCTTGCCGGCTGCATGACCCCAGGCATTCTTTTTGCGCCAAGCTCGGGGAGGCGGGCGTCCCGGAGAGTACGATGCTTGATATAATGGGTCACGTGAGCACGGCGATGTTGCGGCGATATTCCCACATTCGAGACAGGGCCCGCAATCGCCTATAACTTATGGAAGGGGCGGTTAGCTCAGTTGGTCAGAGCGCCTGCCTTACAAGCAGGAGGTCCGCAGTTCGAGCCTGCGACCGCCCACCAGACTCTCCGTCTGTGGTATTCTGAAAGACGGGCCTCAGTTGTCCCGCCCGCTGTAGAATAGGGTTCTCAAGCGGGGACGTAGTTCAGTTGGTTAGAACGCCGGCCTGTCACGTCGGAGGTCGCGGGTTCGAGTCCCGTCGTCCCCGCCAATTTCTAGCGTTAAGATCCCATCCCCGCGCGTCGAAGACGCCTCCAATTCCAGACTTTCCCGGGATCCTGCATTCCTGGACGGGTCGCTGAACGATTCTCGAATCACGCTGAGAATCGCCCTCCGGTTCTCCACGATCACTTTCAGCCAGGCCCAAATGCTCTTCTGTGGGAAATAAATGCCGCGGAAGAAGAGCCGCGCGATCAAGTGGCTGATGCGGTATGGCGCCGGCTCATCTCGAATCGAGTCGATGGCTCTCCGCGTGGCAGCGGGACTGTACGAGTTGGTCCACGCGTAGCGGACCTCCACCTGCACCTCGGGAATGGTCATTTTTAGCGGGGTGTGCGCCATTTGAAATGGCGCAAAGTCCAGCCAGTGTTTGGGGCGCGTCAGCCGTCCTTCTTTCTCCAGCCGCGTGTAAAGAGGTGTGGCCGGAAATGGCGTGATCTGTCCGAAGACGGGCAAGGCCGGCGGCCAGTCGCGGATTTGGCGGAGCGTGCGCTCGCCGACCCCGGGCGTGTCGTTATCCAAGCCGAAGATGAACGAAGTGATCGCGTAGACGTTCCGCCGCGCCAGCCGCTCGAGCACCGCGGCATACTCGCCGGGCTTGTTGAAACTTTTGTTGACGCTGGCGAGGTTGGCCGGGTCGATCGACTCCATCCCGATGAAGATCCATTTGCCGCCCGACTCCGCGATCAAGTCCACCAGTTCTTCGTCGCGCAGCAGGTTCGCGCTGATCTGTCCCACCCAGTTCAGTTGCGCGCCGGCGGCGATGATATCGCGCAGAAGGGACTTCGTCCGCTTCACGTTGATCGCGAAGTTGTCGTCGACAAAGAACACGGCGATCTTTCCATGTGTCCGGCGGGCGCGCGCTTTCAGGCGCAACATCTCTTCCACGATGCTCTGGTTGGATCGGAACCGTATGGAGTCGCCGAAGAATCCGGTGACCGTGCAGAATTCACATCCGTAGGGGCAGCCGCGTCCGGACTCGACCGGGACAATATGGAAGGTCTGCCAGTCGACCCCGTAATGTTTCATGAGGACCAGCGCGAATCCAGGAATCCGGTTGAACTGGTCAATATCGACCGAATCCCAAGGGATCCTCGGGTAATCTTGAAGGCTCGGTTTGCGTTCCTGGCCGAAGGCGTCCACCGGCGTGTACACCTCCTTCAGGGCGCCGCGCGCCGCGTCCTCGACGATCTTCGGCCAGGTCTCATCCGCCTCCCCCAGCGCCACCGCGTCTGCATGGCGCGGACCGCCGTCACGGCCCAGGGCTTCGTTGGGGACCTCCGTCACGTGCGGCCCGCCCATCACCACCGGCACCCCGGCGGCGCGGATGGCGTCGGCAACCCGGTAAGCCTTGGCGATCATTCGGGTCATCGCGCCGATCCCAACCAGCCCGACATTCTGGTCCAGCGCGAACCGGACCAGGTCGGGATCACTCATGGGCTGTGTGTTGCCGTCGATTAGCAGCACTTCATGACCAGGCGGCGTAAGCGCCTGCAGCAGAAACATCCAAAGGTGGGGCATGAAATTGCGAGTCACGCCGTTGTCAGGGTTGTACAGGAGAATTCTCATCTCGGGGCCCCGCCTATGCGAATTGGTCTTGGCAGGTTTTCCTTTCCCAGGCGAATTAGACTCCAGTCGTCGACGGGAGTTCTACTTCGGATGTCGGCACCAATCTTAACACGCCGCCGTGCCGTGCACGGCGGCTTTCTTTGAAACCATCTCAGACGAGATTCGTTTTGCCACCCTATGCCGGGAGGTGGCCGACCCTCCCGGCCAGGACGGGTCTACCGGCTCACGCCAGGGGTTCGAGTGCTACACGGAGCGCGAGACGTCCCATCTCTGCTGTAAAGCGCGGTGAGTTCCGCGCGGCGCCCCTGTACGCTCAAAACACGAGCCGTAGGCCGATCTGCGTCTGGCGATTGGGGACAGACGTCGTCGTGATCTGGCCGGCCTGA
>JACQDI010000990.1 GCA_016201195.1 Acidobacteriota bacterium
ACGGGCTGCTGCTGCTGCGAGCCATGGAGGAGCACTTTCTGGGCCGCGGCGCGAGCCACGTGACCCTGGAATCGCTCACCGGCAACGAGACCGCCAACGCGCTTTACCGGCGTGAGGGCTACCAGGACCTGGCCCGGCACATCAACTGGTTCAAAAAGATCGAGCGACGATGAGCCGCCGGGTGGTTCCGCTCTCCTATCTGCTGCTGGCGTCGATCTACTGGCTGTACTGGCGGGACGCCGAGTTTGTCCTCGACGACTGGTTTCAGTTCCGGTTCTATGCGCAGCACCCGGTGTGGGAGGTCCTGCGAACCCTGCTCCAGAACAAGCTGTATTCGATCTTCCAGCTTTTCTGGCTGAGCTGCTGGGTCGACGCGCTGGCGGTGAAGGTGGTGGGCTACGCCCCGCGCCTGTTTTTCACGCTGGCGGTGCTGGTGCACGTGATCAATGCGTGGCTTTTGTACCAGCTCGCGAGCCGCTTGCGCGTCGATCCACGGATGGCCTGGCTGGCGGGCGCCCTTTTCGTTCTGATCCCGACGGCGCACGGGCCGCTGTTCTGGAACCTGGCCGCAGGGTACTATCGGCTGTCGGCGCTGCTGCTCCTTTTATATTGGTCATCGGTAGTGGAGAACCGGGCGGCCTGGCAGCAAGGGCTGCTGGTGGCGGCCGTGCTGTTCACGGGCGGGGCGCTCCAGTTTCACCTCCTGCTCTTCGGCGGCCTGTGGCTGGCGGTGTGCCTGCTTCCCCGCGAGAAGTGGAAGGGCGCGGCCCGCTCGGCGGGCCTTTGCTGGGCGGTGATGGCGCTGGGAATGGGCATCTACGTCCCCTTTATCAACCGCATTCCGCCTTCGCAGCAGCAGATCCAGGCGCGGTACGATTTCAGCCGCGACTTGCTGGTGAACAACTGGCGGAAGTTTTACGCGTATCACCTGCCGGGGATGAGCAGCTTCGGGCGTCACGCGTTCTACCGCCTGCGAGCCACGGCGCCGCAACTGCTGGCGGCGGCAGGCGCCGCGCTGCTGGTGCTTTTTCTCGCCCGCCGCCGGCCCGCTGAGACCGCCGGGCAAACGCCGGGGCGGATCGCCCTGTTTGCCGCGGGCATGATGGCGCTGGCCTACGGACCGGTGATCTTCCTGATGGGCGGCACGCTGCGCCACTACTACGCGTTGAGCCCCTACCTATCGCTGCTGCTGGCGGCGCTGTGCTGGATGCTGCCGTCGGGGCGGGCGGTGGCCGGGGCGGCGCTCGCCACCTACTTCGCCGCCTGCACGGTGGCCGAGATCGAGCAGTGCTGGCAGCCCATGTCACGGCAGGCGCAGGAACTCAAGGCCGGGTTGCGGCAACTGCGGAACCTCGCGCCCCGGGATTTGGTGGTGGTGCCGGGAACACCCGGGGCTCTTGGCGCGGCGCCGAATTTCACGGGCGCCTCTGGTCCCTGGGACCGCCGCTTCGCCGAGGTTGTTATCGGGGTTGAGGACCTGGAGTTCTGGCGGGAGATCGTGATCGAAAAAGGCCGCCCGCGGTTGTTCCGGCAGGGTGCCATGCGGGATACGAGCGTGGCCGAACTCAGCCGCGCTCACGTTCTGGTGGGCGGCCGCTTCGGACCTTACCAAGTCCGCCGCTACTGGGCCGGGCCGGATGGCCTGCACTGTTTGAAGGATTTTCCGTGCGCCGAGCCGCCCGCGGCAGCCGGCGTGGAGCGCGACCAGGTCTACTTCGCCAAGCCGTTTGAGCACGGCAACATCGAGCATCTGCACTATTGAGGAGGCAAGCCAGAGACTTACCCTGCCAGGCATCACCCGCTGCCGTGCCTTTTGCGGCAGACGGTGCATGCCCTGGTTGGCTGGCTGCATTGGCCTATGCAACCTCTGCAACAGTTGCGAGACGCTGGTTTACGACACGCCAGAACGTTCTTACCGCCTTGGGCTTGTCGTCAAAGAAGTCCTCGAAGAATCCAGCATCGTTAAGCGGGGGCGGATAAGAGTACCGCTCACCCTCCTCACCGAACTCCGTTACCCAATCGCCCGGCTCGCGAGGGTCGAGCACACGGAATAGGCCAGGAGAATAGAGATAGGGTCGCCCCGCGTCATTTAGAAGTCGAAATTCGTCGCCTTCGATTCCTATGACGACATACGGCTGCCCGGGCGTCAGATCTCGATACCGTGGATGCCTCCCTCGCAGTTTAACTATCATCGCTGATTGACTTGTTTTCGTTTCAATTCGACCTTGCCGATTCCAGGGTGCTCATACCAATGATACTCGAAGTGTTGGCCCGCCACTTCGAACGGCGGGCTGCCCTTCTTCACCCACTGCGACGGCCTCCCTCCGTAGCGGGCCACCAGACGGCGGACGTCCCGAATCCGTTTGCCCTTGGCAATCACCCGGGCTTGGGCCAGCGTACGGCGGCTCAGCGTGGACATGATTGCACCTCTTAGCAGCCTTCGATACCGTCTGAAGCCGGGACATCGCCACCAATTCTACCAGACTGGACTCTCGACCAGACCGCTCCACGGGTCTACAGCTCTCAATTAACCTGACCTGTATAAAACGGGCCCGGTCGGCCTAAATCGGCCTAAATCAGGCCTAAATCCTCTCTCTCGGTCAACATGCGGCTGTGAAACAGGATGAAGCGACGAATCCCGTGGAGGTAGGCCTTCTCATTCCGGCCGCTGTAATTCCTCGTGCGCGAGGCTTCCACCACACAGTCGCAGAGCTTCAGCCCCGGCTGACCAAAGAACAGCCCCAAACAGAGGCTGACGGTATGCGGTGGAGCTCTGCATTACGCCTGCCCTCCCGGCAGGTGGCAGGAACCTCCTCGATCAGAATCTCAGCTCAGTGGGCGAGTCAAGCTGTGACCGTGACCTGGCGTGACCTGGAACAGTCGCAAAAGACCGGGTTTGGTACAATTCTGCCATGCCGCAATCCGAATTGAAGCGACGTAGTTTCCTGAAGTCCGTAGGGGCCGGGGCGGCCTTGACCACCTCCCTGCTCACCAAGCCTCTGGCGGGGGCCAATGACAAGATCCGGGTGGGCTTCATCGGCCTGGGGCGCATGGGGAGGGGAAGTTTGCAGGTCTGCCTGCGGATCCCGGAGTTCGAGGTAGTGGCCTTGTGCGACATCTACGAGCCCAACCTGGAGCAGGCCCTCAAGATGGCGCCACAGGCGAAGGTCTACAAAGACTTCCGCGAGTTGCTTGCGGCCAAGGATATTGATGCCGTCAACGTCTCGACGCCGGACCACTGGCACGCCTACATGACGGTGGAGGCCTGCAAGGCGGGCAAGGACGTTTACGTAGAAAAGCCCATCTCGGTGGCGGTGGAAGAGGGCCGGATGATGGTTCAGGCCGCCCGCAAATACGGGCGCGTGGTGCAGGTAGGGACCCAGCAGCGCTCGGGAATCCATTTTGCCCAGGCGCGGGAGATTGTCCGCAGCGGGAGGCTCGGCAAGATCAGCTTCGTGCGGACCTGGAACTACGGCAACGAGTACCCGGACGGGATCGGCAACCCCCCGGATTCAGACCCGCCGGCGGAACTGGACTGGGACATGTGGCTGGGGCCGGCCCCGGCGCGCCCGTTCAACTCGAACCGGTTCGGCGTCCACCCCAGGGAATTCTCCCGCTTCCGCTGGTTTTGGGACTACGCCGGGGGGATGGTCACCGACTGGTCGATCCACCTCATCGACATCGTGCTGTGGGCCATGGAGTCGCCGGGGCCCAATGTCATAAGCGCTTCCGGCGGCAAGTACTATATCCAGGACAACCGGGATACGCCGGATACCATCCAGGTCGCCTGGGAGTTCCCCACCTGGCTCTGTGTGTATGAAAACCGCATCCTCAACGCCCAATCGATGTTCAAACAGGGGTACGGGATCCTGTTCCACGGCACGGACGGGACCCTGTTTGTGGACCGCAGCCGCTATGAGCTGATCCCGGAAAAGCGGGGCAGGGGGGAGGCCGCCGTCAACCGTACCGAGCCCGAAGAAGCCAAGAGTTCCAACAACCAGAACCTGTCCCACTGGCAGAACTTCCGCGACTGCATCCGGAGCCGGCAGCGGCCCGTAAGTGATATTGAGTACGGCCACCAGTCGACGGCCATGGCCCTTTTGGGTAATGTGGCCTACCGGAGCCGCCAGCGGGTGGACTGGGATCCCAAGACCGAAACCACCAGCAACCCGGAGGCGCGGCCGTACCTGCGGCGAGAGTATCGAAAGCCCTGGAAACTGGAGATTTGAGGCCGCTTTCTTGAAACCGCCCCGGCGCGGCGCTCGTCGGAAGGGTGTATGGCAACCGCGTCCGCCAGCCTTCCGTTGGTAGTTGGGCCATCCGAGGCGACCCAAAGAGCCAAGGTGGGAAACCAGACGAACCCGGAAGCGGCGCTGGTCAAACGGTGCCAGGCAGGCGACGAGATGGCCTTCCGCGAGATCGTGGAGCGCCATCAGTCCAAAGTGTTTTCCATCATTTACGGGATTATCCGGCATCGCAACGACGCCGAGGACATCGCTCAGCAGGTCTTCACCAAGGTTTATTTTTCGATCCGGGGCTTCGACCTGCGGTCTTCACTGCTGACCTGGATCTACAAAATCACGGTGAACGAGTGCTACGACTACCTGCGCAAGCAGAAGGTTCGGCGGCTGGTCTACGAGAGCGACATGAGCGAGGAGGAGGCCCGGCGTCTGGAAAACATCGAGATTCCGGGCAGCCGGCAGCAGCCGGTGGACGAGAACCTGGAGAAGCGCGACTACGTCATGAAGCTGCTGTTGAAGGTGCCGGAAGAAGAGCGAATGTTGCTGATTGAAAAAGAGGTCGAGGGCAAGACGGTGGAGGAGTTGGCGGCAGCCACCGGCCTCAATGAAAACACGATCAAGGTCAAGCTGTTCCGGGCCCGGCAGAAGCTGGTCAAGGCGGCCGGCAGGCTCGGCAGAATTTCGACTTTGTGATATCGTATACCCGAAAACGGGCACAGATCCGTGGGTATTGGGTTCAGGCGTTTCGGGCTGGTAACGGCCCCTGGTGACTTGAGGGAAGAAGTTATGCACATCCTGGTCAGGGATCATCTGGAAGGATACTTGTCCGGCAACCTGGACGCCGCCGCGCAGCAGGTTGTGGAGGCCCACCTGGCGGCGTGCGGGGAGTGCCGAGACGAATGGGAGGCGCTGCGGCAGATGGCGGAGGATTTGCGCCTTCTGCGCCCGCCGCAGAACATGGAGTGGGATCTGCCCGCCGGCTTCTACGCGCGGGTGGTGGAGCGAATCGAGGCCGAGCGCGAGATTCCGTTTTGGACCATGCTGCTCGATCCGGGGTTCGGCCGCCGGCTCGTCTTTGCTTGCCTGATGCTGCTGGCGCTGCTCGGGGCCTACGTGGCCGCCTTCGAGAAGGCTGACTACCCCAGCCAGCGCCATCCTGAGGCGGTGCTGACCTGCAACGGCGGCCCCGGGTGCGCCCCGGCGCCCGTGCCGGCGCCGCATTTCGGATCGAACCTGGAGCACAACCGCGGCGTGGTGCTGGCCAACCTCGTGGCCGACGGAGATTGAGCTATGTTGGATACAAAAGCCGCCGGTTGTAAAGGAAAGCTGACCTGCATGGTGAGCTTGATCTTCGTGTCCGGGATGGCCGTTGGCGCCCTGACTATGCACCTGGCCGAACGCCACTGGGTCAATACCGAGCGCGCCGCCCTCAGCGCGGCGGAGAAGGAAATGGCGGTCCAGCACTTCTCCCGAGAGCTGGATCTGAACGCCGAGCAGGCCAAGGCCATCGAGGACGTCCTCGACGAGTTCATTATGCAGCAGGCCAACCTGATGGCCGAGTTCGACCATACTCGCGCCTCCGGTCACGATCGGATCTTGCGAATCCTCAACGAAGACCAACAGAAACGGCTGAAGAAAGTCGTCTCCGAGCTGAGCAAGAAGCGGCGGGATTGAGAAGGCAGCCCAAATAGTTGCGTCCATCCCCGGTCGATGCTAGTGTATGCCTGGCCGGAGGGGCCGGGTAACCCGGATGGCGGGCCGGACGCCTTATCTGACATGGATGCTGCGCTCGAAGTGCGAAAATCGAAGGGCTTTTTCACACCCCGGAAAGTTCTCATCGTGGTAGCGGTGCTTGCCGGGGCAACGCTGCTGGGGGCCTTTGCCCGAGGCCGGCGGAAGGAACCCGTTTATTTCACCTCCCGGGTGGAAGAAGGCGACATCCGGTCGGAAGTGAATGCCACGGGAACCATCAACGCCGTGACCACCGTACAAGTGGGGTCGCAGGTTTCTGGAGTCATTGACAAGCTCTACGTAGACTTCAACTCGCGGGTGAAGAAGGGCCAAGTGGTGGCGCAGATCGAGCAATCGATCTTCAAGGCGCAGTTGCAGCAGGCGGACGCGGACCTGGAGAACGCCAAGGCGAACGTGAAGGCGCTCGAGGCGAACATCGAGACGATGAAGGCCGACCTGGCCAGCTCCGAAGCGAACGTGGAGAAGGCGGCGGCGATGGAGAAGCAGTCCAAGCTGGAGCTGGAGCGGACCCTGGACCTGTTCCGCCAGGGCATCGTGGCGGCCTCGCTGCGGGACTCCGCGCAGGCAACCTATGAAGCGGCGGCCGCCACCACGCGGGCGGCGAGGGCCACCGCTGAGCAGGGCAAGGCCCGGGTGCAGGCGGCCATCTCCCAGTTGGCGCAAGCCAAGGCCCAGGTGGAGCAGCGGCAGGCCGCGCGAGAGGTGGCGAAAGTCAACCTGGACCACACGATCATCTATGCTCCAATCGACGGCACGGTGGTAGCCCGCAACGTGGATGTGGGCCAGACCGTGGCGGCCAGTCTGCAGGCTCCGACGCTGTTTACGATCGCCCAGGACTTGACCAAGATGCTGGTGTACGCCAAGACGGATGAAAGCGACGTGGGGAACATCCGGGAAGGAGCGGTGGCGCGCTTCAAGGTAGACGCGTTCCCGCGTGATACCTTCACCGGCCGCGTGGCCCAGATCCGCATGAACCCGCAGACGGTGCAAAACGTGGTTACCTACGACACGGTGATCGAGTTCGATAACCCGGATCAGAAGCTGTTGCCCGGCATGACCGCGTACGTCACGATCCCGGTGGCTGAGGCCCGCAACGTGGTCAAAATCCCCAACGGAGCCCTGCGTTTCCGCCTGGATGAGCCGGACCGGCAGGCGCTGCTCGCCAAGTTCCAGATGAAGACTGGTGGCGGGCCGCGTGCGGGCATGGCGCCTGGAGGCGAGGGTGCTTCCGGCCGTGGCGGAGGCGAGGGCCGCGCCAGGGCCAAGGGTGAAGGCAAGGGTGCATGGGGCGGCGGCGGCCGAGGCGCTGGCGAAGGTGGTTCTCGGGGCGGCATGGGAGGTGGCGCGGCTGGACGGCCCGCTTCCAAGGGCCCCTCGGTGCTGGACATCAAGACCCTCTACGTGTTGCAGCC
>JACQDI010000991.1 GCA_016201195.1 Acidobacteriota bacterium
CTTCACGCGACTGCTGGAATTCTGGATCGCGCAAGGCACCGGCGGCGTTTCGTGATCCTTCTCCGGGCGAGCACCCCCCGCCTGGCGTTGCCTGCGGGTTTCGAGGACCAGGAGCCATGGCTATTCCCCAACTCCTCAGTGATCTGATCCGGCTGATGCTGCTGCTCGCGCCGTCGGCCGCTGTGCTGTGCCTGATTCTGGCCGGCATCAGCCTGCGGCGCGAGGGCGGCCCAGCAGCCGTCGTAGGCGGCAACTTTGCGAAGTGGATGTTCTGGGCCATCGTCTTTATCACGCTGCCGGGGCTGATCAGTTGGTTTCCTTCGTTCGGCGTTCCGGCGCCATTGCCAGGCGGCGGGGTCGGCACGGGGTGGATGGCGAACCTTCAGAACGATCTCGCGAGCTTCGTGAACAACTTCGTGGTGAAACGGCTCGCCACGTCACTGGCTGCATTGAAGGATCTTTCGATGAGGCTCATGCTCGACAGCGACACCTGCATCTATGGAGCTGAAGGAGGCAGCGATTATGCGGGTGCGGCGGCGCAAGCCGGCATGGCTTGTGTCACTGCGCAGCAGGTGGACCGACTGTCGGGGCCCGCGCATCTTCCTTTTTTCAGTACGAAATCTTCCAGAAACCGTAGGTCTCGAACTTCGTTTCGATGCAATAATGTAAGTGGTTGGCATACAGTTGCTTATGGACCCGGCAGAGCGCGAAACGATGGCCCCCGGCGTGCAAGCCGCATCAGGTCCGCGTGTCGGTCTTGGGGTACCGGTGCGCGGGATTGAGGTTGGGGCCGGGAGCATGTTTCGCGACCTGCAATTCCGATTCTCTAGGACGCTGCTGACTGTCCTGACGGTTGCAGCGGTGTTGGCCGCGGTCCTCAACATCCAGCAACAGAAACGGTTTGAGCTGCCCGATGACGGGGTCACCTGGGTGGACTCGCAGTTTGGGGTGGTGGCCAAGCGGGTCGCGCCGGAAAGCCCGGCCTGGAAGAGCGGCCTGCGCTCGGGGGACCAACTGCAAGCCATCAATGGCGTAGAAGTGAAGCGGGCGCTGCGGGTACCCCAGATCCTGTTTGGCATCGGAACCTGGCGCAAGGCCGAATACACCATCCTGCGGCAGGGGATCCAGTTGCGCCCCACCCTGATCATCCAGCCGGCGGAGCGGAACCCGCTGCTCTACTACCTCTTCGTCCTGGGTGTGCTGCACCTCCTGATCGGTCTGTTCGTGTTCTACCGCCGCGAGGGCGCGCCCAAGTCCCAGCACTTCTACCTCTATTGCCTGGCTTCGTTTTTGCTCTACTCGTTCCACTACACCGGCAAGCTGAACAATTTCGATCGCGTCATCTACTGGGGCAACGTCTGGGCGCTGCTGTTTGCGCCGGCCCTGTTTCTGCATTTCTGCCTGACGTTCGGCGAGGCCGGCTTCGGGGCGCGACGCCGGAAGATGCTGGCCGCGGCGTGCTACGCGCCGGCTACTCTCCTGCTGGCGTTTTGGGTCGCTGCGGCTATGGGGGTGGTGCAGACCTCTTTGCCACTGGTCGAATTGCGGCAACTGCTGGACCGGATCTCGTTCGGGTCGCTGGCGCTCTGCCTGCTGCTGGGAACTCTGGCGCTCGAGTTGGCCTACCGCCGCGTGGCCGAGGCCGAAGACTCCCTGGTCCGCCAGCAGATGAAGTGGCTGAAGCGGGGCACCTTGTGGGGCGCCGGGCCGTTCCTCGCCTTCTACGCCGTGCCCTACCTGATGGGCGCGGTTCCCAAAGCGTGGATGGGGCTGGCGGTGCTGCCGCTGGGGCTGGTCCCGCTGACCTTCGCTTACGCCATCGTCCGCTACCGGCTGATGGACGTGGACGTCATCTTCCGCCGTGGCTTCGCTTACTCGCTCGCCACCATGACCGTGCTGGGCGGCTTCTACGCGCTGCTGTTCACCCTCGGCGACCTGATCCAGAAAAACTTCCGCGACCTCGGCCAGACCGGCTGGATCGTCGCCATGCTGGTGGCGGCGTTCCTGTTCCAGCCCCTGCGGAGTTGGATCCAGGAGCGGCTCGACAAGTTCTTCTACCGCGAGCGCTACGACTACCGGCGCACCCTGATCGAGTTTGCGCGGGAGCTCAACGCGGAAACCAACCTGGAAGCCATGCTCAGCTCGGTGACCGAGCGCATCTCCCAGACGCTGGGCATCGAGCGGGTGGCCGTCTTTCTGGCGCGCGATGGCCGCTCCGGGTGGGAGCTGGCCAAGGGTCTGGGCCTGCGCAGCCGCCAGGGACACCCCATCCGGCCGGGTGATTTTCTGGATCTCAGCTTTCTGGAAGGGGGCCGCCAGGAAACCAACTCCCAGGCCAAGCCCTACCTGTTCTTCGAGAGCACCCGCTGGAGGCTCGATGCCACCGCCCCAGTGCGCAGCACCATCGCCGATCTCGATCTGACCTACTACCTGCCCTGCATGGCGAGGGGCTCGACCGTCGCCTTCCTGGGCCTGGGCCGCACCTTCAACCGCGACTTCCTCTCCGGCGAGGACCTGGAGCTGCTGCTGACGCTTTCGAGCTACCTGGGCATCGCGGTCGAGAACGCCCGGCTCTACCAGTCGCTCGAGCAGAAGGTCGAGCAATATGAGCGGCTCAAGGACTTCAGCGAGAACATCGTGGAATCCATCCACGTGGGCATCCTGGCGGTGGACCTGGAGGACCGCGTCGAAAGCTGGAACACGCAGCTCGAGCTGATGTATGGCATCTCGCGGGACCAGGCGGTGGGCCGTCCCCTGGGCGAGCTGTTCCCCGACGACCTCGTGAGGGAGTGCGTGCGGGTGCGCGAGGAGACCGGGATTCATAATATCTACAAATACCGGCTGCGGCCGGATACGCTGCCCGTCCCGCCATCGACTCCGGCCGACGACCGCATCCTGAACATCGCCATCGCCCCGCTGGTGGCCAAGAACTTCGACCGCATCGGGCGGCTGATCATCTTTGACGACGTGACCGACCGCCAGGAGCTGGAGCAGCAACTGATCCAGGCCGAGAAGCTGAGTTCGATCGGGTTGCTGGCCGCCGGGGTGGCCCACGAGGTCAACACGCCGCTGGCGGTGATCTCCACCTACGCGCAACTGCTCGCCAAGCAAGTGTCCGAGGACGAACAGAAAGCCCGGCTGCTCGATAAGATCGCCAGCCAGACTTTCCGCGCGAGCGAGATTGTCAACTCGCTGCTGAACTTCTCGCGCACCTCGGCCACCGAGTTCTCGCCGGTGGACCTGAACCGCGTGATCCGCGAGACGTGGTCTCTGCTGGAGCACCAGTTCAAGAAGGCGGGGATCCGGGTGGAGGCCCATCTGGACGAGCGCCTGCCGGAGATCGAGGGCAATAGCGGCAAGCTCCAGCAGGTGTTCCTGAACCTGTTCCTGAACGCGCGCGACGCCATGCCCAAGGGCGGCATGCTGACCGTGCGCACGGCCGCGCCCAACGGGACGGTGCGCGTGGATGTGGCCGACACCGGCGAAGGCATCGCGCCCGAGAACCTGAATCGCATTTACGACCCCTTCTTCACCACCAAGAGCCGGCAGAAGGGAACGGGCCTCGGCCTGGCGGTGACCTACGGGATCATCCGGGAGCACTCGGGCGCCATCGCGGTCGAGAGCAAGCCCGGGGTGGGGACGTATTTTCGGCTGGAGTTTCCCCCCGCGAAAAGCGGACGCTCACTGGCCGCGGAGAACGGCGAGCCGGTGAGGAAACAAGCGCATGGCTGAGAGCAAAGGGAAGATCCTGGTCATCGACGACGAGGAGGACATCCGAGAGAGCCTGGAGACTCTGCTTGGCCTGGAAGGCTACGAAGTGGAGGCCGCCGAGGATGGCGGGAGCGGCCTGACCGCCCTCGAAGCCAAAGCGTATGACTTGGTCCTGCTCGACCTGATGCTGCCCGACCGCTCGGGCCTCGAGGTGCTCGAGGATCTCCGCCGGCGGGACCTGGAAACGCCGGTGGCGGTGATCACCGCGTATGGCTCGGTCGAGAACGCGGTCCGCGCCACCAAGCTCGGCGCCAACGACTTCTTCACCAAACCGTGGAACAACGAGAAGCTGCTGCTGGACATCGGGAAGATGATCTCCCAGCGCCGGCTCGAGCGGGAGAACAAGCACCTCAAGCGGGCCCTCAAGCAGCGCTACAACTTCTCCAACATCATCGGCAAAAGCGAAACGATGGCCAAGGTGCTGGAGCTAGTGGGCCAAGTGGCGCAAAGCCGGTCCACGGTGCTGCTGCACGGGGAAAGCGGCACGGGCAAGGAGCTGATGGCCAAGGCCATTCACGCCAATTCGCCCCGGGCTGAGAAGGCGTTTGTGGCCGTCAACAGCGGCTCGCTGCCTTCGGAGCTGCTGGAGTCAACGCTGTTCGGTCACCTCAAAGGATCCTTCACCAGCGCGATCCAGAGCAAGAAGGGCTACTTCGAGATCGCCGACCAGGGCACCATCTTCCTGGATGAGATCAGCACCATCAGCCTGGAGATGCAGGCGAAACTGCTGCGGGTGATCCAGGAGAAGGAGTTTGTGCCGGTGGGCGGCGTCGAGAACATCAAGGTGGATGTGCGCATCGTGGCCGCTACCAACATCGACCTGCGCAAGCAGGTGGAGGAGGGGCGCTTCCGCGAGGATCTGTATTACCGGCTGAACGTGATCCAGATCGACCTACCGCCGCTGCGTGACCGCCGGGAGGACATCCCGCCACTGGTCGAGCACTTTTTCACCAAGTATTGCCGGGAAAACGAAAAGTTCCTGGGCACCGAAGGCCGCTCCCGGCTGCGCTTCGCCCCCGAAGCCATGCGCCTGTTGATGGACTACCATTGGCCGGGCAACGTGCGGGAGCTGGAGAACGTGGTGGAGCGGGCGGTGGTGCTGGCGACCGACGTGACTGTGCCGGTCGACCTGCTGCCGGACACGGTGCTGACTGCTAGCGGCGTTCACATTCGCCGCAAGCTGCCCACCTTCGAGCGCCCCCCGGAGGCCTCGCTCTTTGACATCATGGACGAATTCGAGCGCCGTATCATCATCGAGCAGCTCGAGAAGTACAACTGGAGCCAGACCGACGCCGCGGAAAGCTTCCGCATCCCTCTCTCCACGCTGAATCAGAAAATCAAGCGCCTCAACATCGAGGTCAAGCGCAAGCGGGATCTCGCCACGATCAGCAGGCAGTAGGCGGCAGGCAGCCCGCGTTGGCGCTTTTTGCTTCTTGCCTTTGTGCCACGCATATGGCACACTGGAGCCATGGAAGATCTGAAGGCGGTTCGCGCCTGGACGCAGCGGATCGCCGGCTACATTGACCGGTGGAGCCGCGAGCACGGTGTGGATGCGCGGCAAGCAGCTTGGCTCCGGCAGGGCGTGCTGGAGAACGCCTTTCCGGCGCTGCTGCTGGTCCGGCGGGGAGAGGAGCGGGCGGCGCTGAGGTGGGTCCGAAATATGCTGAACCTGTGGATTTCCAAAAGCGGCGCGGCTCCGGACCAGGAGCCGGAACTGCTCCACACGTTCCGCCTGGCCATCGCCGAGCTGGGGGCGGCGGAATCGAACGGCTCCCAGGCCCGCGTGGCCCTCCGGAAATTGATGGTTCACCTGGGCTTCAGCCAGGACGAACTGGGCAGGATGTTTGGGGTGGCGGGCGAAACAATCCGGCGCTGGGAGCGTGGGGTCAACCAGGTTCCAGCCAAACACCAGGCCGAGCTGGTCTCAGCCGATGCCGCCGTCGAGAGGCTTCTGCAACTATTCCGGCCCCAACAGCTCCCCCAAGTCATCCGGCGCAAAGCGGAGTTATTCGAAGGGGAGCGCGCCCTGGATTGGATACTGCGAGGCCGGATCGCCGACGTGGCGGATCGCTACGAAGCCGCTCTTACCTACCAGGGATGAGCGGCTTTCTCACCGTCCAGCACGCGCATTCGCCGGTCTACCGGGTTGTTCGCAGAACTTGGAAAGATCCGCTGGATGCCTCCTTCAGCCGGAACAGGCCCGGCAACCGCTGGAATACAGCCGAGTTTCCCGCGCTCTATTGCTGCTGCCATCCGGGAGTGGCTAGAGCGGTAGTGCTGGATGTGTTTCGCCTGGCCGGAGTCGAGCTGGCGGACCTTCAGCCGGCCGCTATGCCGCAGCTTGTAGAGGTGTCCTGGGGCGGGGAGGTGGTGGATGTTGCTTCCACAGAAGGTGTGGCCGCCACCGGGTTTCCTCTCGACTATCCGAAGGCAGTCAGCAAGAGCCAGACTCGCCGTTCCGCGCACGAGTGGTACGCCAGAGGCGCCGAAGGAGTCGTTTGTCGCAGCGCCTCGATCGCCAGAACGGGGTTCGCGACTTGGACCGGGACCCACATCCGCTGGGGCGAGATAGCGATCTTCATTCAGAATGCGAAGCGTCGGCCACGCCTGGTTCGACGCCGCCGGGATCTCGAGTGGGTCTCCAAGCCTTAGGAGGGCAAGCCAGAGGCTTGCCCTACCCGTGACACTGCTTGCAGGCGATCTCCCGGGTCATCTTGAGGTGAAACTTCTCGGTCGAGCCGTGGGGGTCGTGGCACAACTGGCACTCGGCCAGGGTTTCCTCGTTGTGAGAATGCTTGGTGGCGAAGGTCTTCTGGTTGTGGCAGCCGAAGCAGTTTTCTGAGAGAACGGTTCCTTTGAAGCCCCACTCGCCGTCCTTGACGGCGTGGCAGGTGTCGCAGGTCGCGGCGGCCGGGGGATGGGGTCGGTAGGGTTGGAATCCGGCCGGGGGTTTGGGGCCGGCGAAGAACTGCACCTTCTGCTCGGCCCCGGCGGTCGCCAGCGTCAGCGTGTGGGGGCCCGACGCGGGTGCCAGTGTCGCCGTCAACACGGTGGCAAACGGTCGCTTGGCCTCGAGGGGTTTGCCGTCCAGCAGCAGTTGGGACTTCTCGTCGCCGCGGGCGATCACCGACAGGGGGCCCGCAGGCAGCGCCGACTGATCTGCCGGGCGCAGAATCCGCGGACCCTCCGGAGCCTGCGCCAAGCAAAGACCAGCGGCCAAACCCAGGCCCCACCGGGTCAGTCGATGCGGCATACGTAGCTGGCCGACGCGCTGCCGTTGCTCTGGCCGCCGGGGGCGATGCCCGCATCGCAGTAGTACAGATGCCCCTGGTACAGACACATCCCGTGCGGGTCGGGGTCGTCCTTGGCCAGCGTGATCTGCTCCAGGATTTTCCCGTCCTTGCCATCGAGCTTGTGGATCACCCGGTCGGTCGAGTGCATGCACCAGATGGCCCCTTTATCCCAGGCGAGACCGTGGGCGCGGCCGAGGTGCACCGGGATCTGGCGGATCAAATGAAAATCCTTCGGATCCATCAGAGAGAGCTTCTGGATCTTGAGCGACGTGAGCCAGAGCCCCTCGGGGCTATATTCCAAGCCGTGCACGCCCCCGCCGCCCGGGATGGGATAACGCGCTACGGTCTTGCCGGTCTTGGGATCGACCTTGACGACCTCGCCTGTGGTCGCGTCGGTCGGCTTGGCGGGCCGGCCAACCGCCTTGCCGTTGGCCGCCATCCATAGAAAGCCTCCGCCATAGGCGATCCCGCTGGTGTTGGACGATTCGGTGTTCACGCTGCGGATCAGCTTGCCCTTCCAGCCCACCAGGTGCGCCCGGTCGGTCACCTGCTCGCCGATCCAAAAGCCTTCGCTGGCGGTTTCCAGGCCATTGGGAGCGCCGTCCGGGGATTTGAAAAGTTTGACTACCTTCGCCGCGCGGGTCGGGACATCGGTAGCCCGAGCCAGGGGCGCCGCCAGTAAAGCTCCTAGAAAGTACCTGCGTTCCATAACGACCCTCCCTTATTTCGTGATTTGTTGATTTGGTGATTTGGTGATTGAAGAACGTGCGGCCGCGGTTTTTCAAATCACCAAATCACCAAATCACGAAATCACCAAATCATCTGATTCGCGCCGTTTTCCGGTTGATTGCCGCCAGGTTCGGGACTCCGGCCAGCCCCATATCGAGCGCGAGCTCGGTACGCAGCAACTCCATCACGCGTTCCACGCCGGGCTGGCCGAAGGCGGTTAAACCGTAGAGGTATGGCCGCGCGATACACACCGCCTTGGCGCCCAGCGCCAGCGCCTTCAGGATATCCGTGCCGCGGCGGAACCCGCCGTCGATTAGCACCGGGATCTTGCCTTTCACCGCGTCCACTACCTCGGGCAGCGCCTCGATGGTGCCGCCCACGTGGTCCAGTTGCCGCCCGCCGTGGTTCGAGACGATGACCCCCGAAACGCCGTTTTCCGCCGCCAGCGCGGCGTCTTCGGCAGTGAGGATCCCTTTGAGCACGATGGGCAGCTTGGTCAGCGACCGCAACTCGCGAACCGTTTCCCACGTCGGCGTAGGAGAGGGCCGCGAGGGGTAAAGGCCCGCCCGCTCCGGGTTGGGCGCGCGCGGCAGCTTACCCCGGGCATCCCGCTTGGGAATCCCCGTCTCGCCCCAGGACCGATCGAACTTGTTGCGGATGTTCCGGTCGCGGTGGGAAACGAACATGATGTCCAGCGTGAAACAGATACCCGAACAGCCCTGGGAGTCAAGCTGCTTCACCCAGGCGCGCATGGTCTGCGTGTTCCGCAACTGGGCCCCGGTGGTGACCTGCCACCAGAGGGGCCCCTTACCCGACTCGACCACTTTCTGGATGCCGCCGTTGGTGATGTGCAGCGCCTTGGCCGCGGCAGCGGCCCGGGCGACCACGTTCTCCCCGTCCGGATAGAGACAATTTTTGCCTCCCGCCGGGTCGAGCAGGATGGGGTAGTCGAGCTTCTGGCCAAACAGCTCGGTCGAAAGGTCGACCTTGTGTACGTCGACCAACACCCGCGGGCGGATGATGATCCGGTCAAAGGCAGCGCGGTTGTCGCGCAGGGCGGCCTCGTCCTCGGAGCCGCCGGCCAGATAATCATAGGCCAGCTTATCCAGTTTGGCCTTGGCCAGCGGCTCAAAATCCATCACGCACGCCGGCTCGAGCACGGGATCGTCGGCCGGGGCGGAGGGGGTGGAGGATGCGGGCTTGGTCTGGGCAACCGCTGACTGCACCAGGGGCGAGGCGCTGACCAGGGCAACCAAACTTTTTACCGCGTTTCGCCGGTTCAACCGCATGCGCTTGTGGGGCAAGCCAGAGGCTTACCCTACGCGCTTTGTAACATCCTGGGGGGCCAATTGCAATCAGCCGGCCCGAAAATTTCCTGAAAATTTCACTGGACAGCACCCTGTCCGATTTGTTAGCATGACCCCTTTCGTTGTCATTTTTTGGCTGGTTTCGCACGGAGTGGGATGGCAAAGGTTAGGTTCACTGGCGGCGCGGTGTTGTTAGCGGGGGCGGCGGTAGTGCTGGCTTCCTGCGGAGGCGCCATCGTCCAGCGGTCTGCCCTGGTGGCGGCCGCGCCGCGACCGTGGGTACCGCAACCGGTGGCCTTGGCTCCGCGCCTTCTGGATGCGCCGCCCGCGCTGGCCCCCACCCCGCCGGAGAAAGACCCCGCCGTCCAGTTGATCCACCAAAGCCAGCACAACCAGAGCCTGCTCAGAACCGAGAGGTTGATGGAAGAGTTTCGGGCCCAGGAGCTGGAGTTGTGGAAACAGGGCCCGGCCATCTCGGCCCAGCGGTCCGAGCCGCTGCTTCTCGAGGACGTCCTGCGGCTCAACATCCAGGACGACCCTCGGGTTTCGCCGGAGCTGCAAAAGCTGCTGCTGGCCACCAAGTCCGACCTGCCCTTGACGCTGAATGAGCACGTCCTGCGCTTCGTGAACTACTTCCGCGGCCGCGGGGCCAACACCCTGCGCGCCAGTTGGCGGCGATCCGGCAGCTACCGGGACATGATCTCGCGGATCCTGGCCGAAGAAGGCGTGCCGCAGGACTTGATCTACCTGGTCCAGGCCGAATCGGGCTTCCGGCCGGGAGCCCGCTCCTCGAAGAAGGCCACCGGCATGTGGCAGTTCGTAGCGGGGAGAGGGCGCGAATACGGGTTAAACCAGAACCGGCAGGTGGACGAGCGGCTCGATCCGGAGAAGGCCACCCGGGCCGCCGCCCGGCACTTGGCCGACCTCTACACCCAGTTCGGCAACTGGTATTTGGCCATGGCCGCGTACAACTGCGGCCCCGGTGGGGTCCAGCGGGCGGTGGAGCGGACTGGCTACGCGGACTATTGGGAATTCGTGCGGCGGGGTGTGTTACCCCGGGAAACGGCCAACTACGTGCCGGCCATCCTGGCCATGGCGCTGCTCGCGAAGAACGCCGACGCCTTCCGGTTGAACGACGTGGTGCCGGAAAACCGCATCGATTACGACACGGTCCAAACCCGTTCCCGCATTAGCGTGAACCTGATCGCCGACGCGACCGGGGCTTCGTTGGCTCGCATCAAGCAACTGAATCCGGCGCTGCTCGGCCGTGCGACCCCGGACGGTCCCTACGCGCTGCGGATCCCCAAGGACAGCGTGGAGCGGTTCGAGCAGGAAATCGCTGCCGTTCCCGAAGCCCGCCGGCAGAGCTGGCGCCGGCACCAGGTGCGGAGCGGGGAGACCCTGACCCAGATTGCCGCCCAGTACAAGGTGAAGGTCCAGGAGATTTCGATGGTGAACCAGCTCGGGTCCGGTGGCCTGAAGGCGGGCGAGCGGATCACCATCCCGGTCCCGTTCCGCCCGGAGGTGGTTCGCACGGCGGCCAGGACCCCTGCTGGGGCAGCCCCTGCCCGGGCATCCACTGCGGCCGCTGCCGGGTCCGGCCGGACCCACCTGATCCGATACCGGGTGCGCAGCGGGGACACGCTGGGCATCATCGCCGGGCGTTACCGGGTGCGTGTGGCGCAAATCCAGGGTTGGAACCACATGAGGGGGAGCCGGCTCCAGGCAGGGCAGGTCTTGAGCATCTGGGCGCCTGGGGCGGGCCCGGCTCCCACCCGCGCTGCGGCTGGTCCGGCGCCTGCCGGCGTCACCAACTAGTACCCGCTGTTTTTTTTAAATTTTTTTCTGCCCTTGCTTGCCTCCTTCCGAAAAAGCGTTATTCTATAGTTCCTTAGCCTTGCGAAGGCTGAGTCGGCTCCGTAGATGATGTAAATTCATTCAACTGATGCCGGCGTCGGAGGACGCCGGCCAGGAGGCAGGGATATGGCGTTTCGCGACCCCGATACCTTTGGTTTAAACGACGAAGAGATGGAAGAGTGCCCTGAATTGGACGAGGAGGCCGGCTTCGAGCACGAAGCAGAGGAGGAACCGGAAGCGGAGGCGGAGGACACGCGAACGGGCGTTCCCTTGATCCAGCAGCCTGCGCCGCCAGCCCCAGCGGCGCCGCCACCCGCCGCGAAGCCGGGTCCACCGCCGGCCAAGAAACCGGCCAAGAAAGCCAAGGCCGCCGCTCCCAAGAAGAAGGCAGCCCAGAAAGCGGCCCCCAAGAAAGTCGCTAAGAAAGCCAAGCCGAAGGCGGTCAAGAAGGCCGCGCCGAGGAAGGCCGCCAAGAAGGCCAAGCCGAAGAAGGCCGCCAAGAAAGCAGCGAAAAAGGCAGCCCCCAAGAAAGCGGCTAAGCGCGGCGCGGCGAAGAAGGGCCCTAAAAAGACGAGCGCCAAGAAGAAGGGCGGCAAGAAGGGCAAGAAGCGCTAGAAGCGCTCACGCGCACGCCGGTGAGGACCCCGGGGCCACTCGCGCCCCGGGGCCCCCTGCCTGCCTCTTCACTTCTGTTTTTCCACAAATTCCCGGCACTTTTCATACAACTGGAGCAGGCTCTCCGCGTACTCCTCGTTAGCGCGGGCAGCCGGCTTGCCGGAAAAACCGGCTCCGCTCTGCACCTTGCCGTAGCCGCTGGTGGAGGCGATGAATTTCATCAGGTCCAAAGCAATATCTTCCGTACGCCGGGCGCCGATGGTGGTGGTGACTATGTCGGACATAAGATGGTCTCCGTTCAGGTGGATCGTAGATCGTGGAATGTAGATGGCGGGCCCGCGGTCCACGATCTACGTTCCACCATCCACATGTTTATTGTATGATGAGGTTTGCCCGTAACCGCCCGTCAGCACTTCGCGCGGATGCGCGGGGGGGCGCAGGCCCAGCTTCTGCTGGCCGACGACGGAAACTACTACATCGTCAAGTTCCAGAACAACCCCCAGCACCGCCGCGTGCTGGTCAATGAGCTGGTGTCTCACATATTGCTGAGACACTTGCAGCTCCCCGTGCCGCACGGCGAGATCGTGGAGGTGCCGCCGGAGTTGATCTCGGGCTCGCCGGAACTGTACATGGAATGCGGCGGCCGGCGCTTCCCCTGCGCCGCGGGACCCCAGTTCGGGTCCCGTTATCCGGCCGCCGACCCCTCCCGCCGGCCGGTGTACGACTACGTCCCCGACGCCCTGTTGCGCGAGGTGGTGAACGCCGATTGTTTCCTGGGGATGGTGGCGTTCGACAAGTGGGTGTCGAACGCCGACGGCCGGCAGGCCGTCTTCTTTCGGGACCGGGTCGGGGCGTGGCGCCCGGCGGCCAGCGGGGGCGATCCCCACCAGCAGGGCTTTGTGGCGGTCATGATCGACCACGGGTTCGCCTTTACCGCCCAGCAGTGGACCTTCCGCGACGCGCCGCAGATTGGACTCTACCCGCGCCCCTGGCTTTACGAGCGGGTCACCGGCTACGGCTCGTTTGAGCCGTGGCTGGGGTGGATTCAAGAGTTCAGCCTGGAGGTGCTGGATGACGCTTACAAGGCTGTTCCGCCGGAATGGTACGAAGGCGACATGCCGGCGCTGGAGCAGTTGCTCGAAAAACTCTACGCCCGGCGAAAGGGGGTTGCCGAGTTGGTGCGGGCGGCCAAGAACGGGCCGCGAAATCCCTTTCCGAACTGGAGCTGAGATCATTTGGTGATTTTATGATTTGGTGATTTGGTGATTGGAAAACCGAAGTCTCGGCCGCCGGGCTGGGTTTCAAATCACCAAATCACCAAATCATAAAATCACCAAATGGCAGGCTTTATGAATTACAAATATCAGCTCTTGCGTTACATGCCCAACCGGCTTTCCGGGGAGGCCTACAACCTGGCCGTGCTCCTCTATGACGGAGGGGGCGGGCTCGTGGATGCTCGCTTCACGCCGGACTTTGTCCGGCTCCGATCGAATCCCCTGGCGGATCTCGCCTATCTGCACACGCTGCGCCAGGAGTTTGAGGACCGGCGTCTGGCGGGTGAGGGATTCTCTCACTACGTCGAGGAACTCGGGCGGGATCTCTCGCAGGCGTTGCAGCTTTCCGAAGAGAAGTTTTTCCTGGGCGGCGAGGCGCTCGAGGAAGTGGAGCAGCTGGCGAAGATCTACCTGGCCACTCCCCGGCGCGCGGAGCTCGGCCGTCCCGCCGAATCCCGGCCCGGAACGCGGCGGTGGGTTCTGGGGCGCATGCGGGAGACGTTCGAGCTGTATCATCTGGCCGGGCGGCTGGAGCCGGAGGTGGCCGTGGGCGGCTTCGTCAGCCCCCGGTTTTCCTTCCATGTCGATTACGCCTACAAGCCCAACGGGACCACGAACTACCTCCACGCCCTCTCGCTCGAGCACGATGTGGCCGACGCCGGCCGCCTCTGCTTTGTTTTCGACCGCATCCGCGCCCAGGCGCCCGCCGCCATGACCGCCGTGGTCGCCGACGGCATTCCCGAGGATACCCGCACCCTGCTCGCGTCGAGCCAGATCCAGGCGTGGCCGGTGTCGAAACTGGATGAGCTGGCCCTGCAAGTGAGGGAGCAGCTGGGACTGTGAACATTTGTGATTTTAGGATTTGTGATTTGTTGATTTGAAAAAACCATCACGGCCGGAGCCTTGGGTTTGCAGTCACCAAATCACCAAATCCCCCAATCACCAAATGGCTCGTGTTACCCTGAGATTATGTTCTTCCGCGACCGCTACAACCTCACCGAGCGCGACCTGGAGCGCTATCTGGGTGAGGCGCTGGCTTGCGGCGGGGAGTACGCGGACCTCTATTTTGAGTACATCTCCACCAGCTCGCTGAGCCTGGATGAATCGCTGATCAAGAGCGCCACGCAGGGCATCTCAGTGGGCTGCGGGGTGCGCGTGCTGAGCGGAGAGAAAACCGGGTACGCGTACACCGATGACCTGGCGCCGGAGAAGATCCTGCACGCGGCGCGGGTGGCGGCGCACATCGCCGCCGGCCCTTCCGAGGTGCAGTCGATCCGGGTGGATGAGCGGGCGGCGCTGCACAACCTGTATCCCGTAGTGGGAGGCGACGACGGGCTCAGCGAAAAGCTGGACCTGATGGATCGCGCCGACCGGGCCGCGCGCGCCTTCGATTCCCGCATCTTCCAGGTGCGGGCCGGCTACGCCGACGAAATGCGCCACGTGCTGATCGCTACCTCCGACGGCCGCGTCAGCTACGACTACCAGCCGCTCACCCGCCTGGCCGTTTTCGCCCTGGCCCGGGAAGGGAACAATGTCCAGAAAGGAATGGATGGCGGCGGCGGTCGCGTCTCGCTGGACTTTTTCCAGACTGTCCGCACCCCGGAACAGTTCGCCCGGGAGGCCGCGCGGCAGGCCATCGTTCAACTGGAGGCCGCCGACGCTCCGGCCGGGGAGATGACCGTAGTGCTCGGCCCGGGCTGGCCGGGCATCCTGCTGCACGAGGCGGTCGGTCACGGCCTGGAGGCGGACTTCAACCGCAAGCAGGTCTCGGCCTTCTCCGGCCTGCTGGGCCGCCAGGTGGCCAGCCCCTTGTGTACGGTGGTCGATGACGGTACCATCCCCGGCCGCCGCGGGTCGCTCAACGTGGACGACGAGGGCAATCCCACCAGCCGGACGGTGCTCATCGAGAAAGGCATCCTGAAGGCCTATCTCCAGGACCAGCTCTCCAGCCGCATCCTGGGCGCGCTGCCCACCGGCAACGGCCGCCGCGAGAGCTACCAGCACATGCCCATGCCGCGCATGACCAATACCTTCATGCTGGCCGGCGAGGACGCCCCCGAGGACATCATCCAGTCGGTCGACCGCGGACTCTACTGCGCCACCTTCGGCGGCGGCCAGGTGGACATCACCAGCGGCAAGTTCGTGTTCTCGGCTTCGGAGAGTTACCTCATCGAGGAAGGGCGGATCACCCGCCCGGTGCGCAACGCCACCCTGATCGGCAACGGCCCCGAGGTGATGCGGAAGGTCACCAGGGTCGGCCACGACCTCAAGCTCGACCAGGGTATCGGCACCTGCGGCAAGGAAGGGCAAAGCGTGCCGGTAGGGGTTGGGATCCCCACGATCAAAGTCGAAAAGATTACGGTTGGCGGCGTGGGGTGATTTGGTGATTTTATGATTTTTGATTTGTTGATTTGAAAACCATCGGCCGGCGTCTGGCAATCAGCAAATCACAAATCATAAAATCATCAAATAAGAAATGGTTGATCTGGCCACTGAAATCGTATCGCGCGCGGTGCGCGCGGGGGCTACTGACGCGGAGTGCACCGCGGTCGAGGGGCAGGAGTTTTCGGCCAACGTCCGGCTCGGGGAAGTGGAGAGCCTGAAAGAGGCGGGGTCGAAAGCAATCGGGCTGCGCGTGCTGATCGGGCGGCGCAGCGGCTCTTCCTACACCTCTGATTTTTCCCCCGGGGGCCTCGATCGGCTGGTGGATTCAGCGGTGGCCCTGGCCCGCATCACCTCCGAAGACCCCAGCGCCGGGCTGCCCGAGCCGGAGGAGCTGGGCGCCGCCGGCGAGGAGCTGGGCCTGTATTACGAGGATGTCGCCGGGCTTTCGGCCGACGACAAGATCGCGCTCGCCCGCCGCGCGGAGCGCGCAGCGCTCGACGCCGACCCCCGAATTACCAACTCCGAAGGGGGAGCCTTCAACAGCGCCTGGAGCCGGCGGGCGCTCGCCAACTCTCGGGGTTTTCAGGGCGAGTACCGGCGCAGCTCCTGCTCGCTCTCCGTGGTTCCGGTGGCGCGCTCGGGGGAGGAGATGCAGCGCGACTACTGGTACAGCCTCTCGCACAGCCTGGCGGCGCTCGAGCCCCCCGAATCGGTGGGCCGGCGGGCTGCCGAGCGTGCGCTCGGCCGCCTGGGAGCGGTCAAAGTCGAAACCCGGCGCGTGCCCGTGGTGTTCGAGCCGCGCACGGCCCGCACCCTGCTCGAGAGTCTCTTCGAGGCCGTCAACGGGGACTCCATCTATCGCCACGCCTCGTTTTTGGCCGGCAAGCTGGGGGAGACGATTGCCGCCCCGGAGGTCACCGTAGTCGATGACGGGACCATGCCCGGCGGTTTCGGCAGTTCGCCCTTCGATGACGAAGGCGTGCCCTCGCGCCGCACCCTGGTGGTCGAGAGCGGCATACTGCGCAGCTATCTGCTCAACAGCTACACCGCTCGCAAGCTCGGCCTTAAGACCACCGGCAACGCCTCCCGCGGCTTGGCCGGCAACCCCGGCATTGGTCCGGGGAATTTCTACTTGCTGCCCGGCCCCTACCGCCCCGAAGAGATCCTCGCCTCGGTCGGGGAAGGACTCTTCGTGACCGAATTGATCGGTTTCGGTGTCAATATGGTGACGGGAGATTACTCCCGCGGGGCGGCCGGCATGTGGCTGCGGGACGGCAAGCCGGCTTTTCCGGTCCACGAAGTGACGATTGCCGGCAACCTCAGCCAGATGTTCCGCGATGTGGAGATGATCGGCTCGGACCTGGAGTTTCGCGGCGCCATCGCCGCGCCAACTTTGAAAATCCGTGAAATGACGGTGGGTGGAAAATAGCCGTGGCCGAGAAACACCGTGCCGCGGGGTTGCCCGTTCCAATCCTGGTGGTGGGCGCGCTGGTGCTGATTGCCTGCACTGTGGGCCTCTTCGTCATCCGGCAGGCGCGCAACCGGCCGCGCGACGTCCCTGTGCTGACCCAGGAAGCGGCTGCCTACTTGCGGAGCCTGCAACTGGAAGACGTGGACATGGAGCTCGCCGAAAATTACCTGAAGCAAACGGCGGCCACCATCACCGGCAAGATCACCAACAACGGCTCTCGCACCGTGGGCCTGGTGGAGATCAACTGCGTGTTTCGGGACCCCGCCGGCCAGGTCTTGCTGCGGGAGCGCACGGCCATCATCGGGCGCAAGACCGGCCCCGCCGCCCCCGGCCAGACCCGCTCCTTCGAGCTCACCTTCGACAATATCCCGCAGGGCTGGAACCAACTCATGCCGGATCTGGTGATTTCGCAGATCGTCTTTCAGGAATAGACCGTGGACCCTCTATCTTCTATCTTCCCACGCCCAACCTCGACGCCAGATGCACCGGCAATCCGGCGGCGCGGATTTTTTCCTGGGCTGTCGGCAGGTCGTACTCGATGCGGTGGAAGATGATCCGCCGCAGGTTGGAATCGTAGAGCAGGAAGGCGCTGCGCCAGTCGCCGTCGCGGGGCTGGCCGACCGACCCCGGATTCAGCAGGTACTTCTCGTGATTCACCAGCTCCAGGTATTGCGGCCCTTTGGCGGGCTGGGGCCGGACGATTTGCAGCTCGCCCTCGACCAGCACGAAGCCTCCTTGGATATGGGTGTGGCCGAAGAAGGTCAGGCGGGCGTCGAGATAGGGAAAC
>JACQDI010001017.1 GCA_016201195.1 Acidobacteriota bacterium
CGATGCCGTTTCAAGGTCAGTGTTCTCCAGGGGAAGAAGAACCGCTACCGGCTTGCCGTGTTCGGTCCCGCGAGACTGCGTTACAATGGCTGCTGCCGGATGAAAAAAGTCCTCTTGCTGGCGGTACTTGTGGCTACGGCGCTGACTGCCCAGGTCTCACCCGAGCGCCGGCGGCTGGAGCAAAGCCTCACCATGCCCGGCGCCGGACCCCAGTTCCTGCTGCTGACCCTGGGGGTCGCGTTCTTCCTGGGCGCCGCCCACGGCCTGACCCCCGGCCACGGCAAGACCATCGTTGCCGCCTACCTGGTCGGCTCCCGCGGAACCGTGTGGGACGCCGTGTACCTCGGTTCGGTGGTCACCCTCACCCACACCTCCAGCGTTTTCGTGCTCGGTTTCCTCACCTTGTTTGCCTCCCGCTACGTGCTAATGGACCGCATCTATCCCTGGCTCTCGGTGACGAGCGGCGTGCTGGTGGTCGCCATGGGGATCTGGCTGCTGCGGATGCGCTGGCGCGGGATTGGGCATCACCACGAGCATCCCCACGATCACGACCACCACCATCACGATCATGACCACCCCCACGAGCACGCTCATGAGCATCCACACCCTAGCCCGGGAGTCTCGCGCTGGCAACTGCTCTCGCTGGGGGTTTCAGGCGGCTTGGTCCCGTGCCCGGAGGCGCTGGTTGTGCTGCTCATGGCCGTATCGGTGCACCGCCTGCTGTTGGGGCTGGTCATCCTGGTGGCGTTCAGCCTGGGCCTGGCCGCGGTGTTGATCTCCATCGGCGTGGCGATGATCCTGTCAGGGCCGCTGGTGAGCCACCTGGCGCCGAACGGACGCATGATGCGGGTGCTGCCCCTGGCCAGCGCCGCCGTGGTGACGGTGCTCGGCGCGGTAATCGTATTCAAAGCAGTGCTCGATAATCGTTTGATCCGTTTCTAGGCCCCAAAAAGGAGAATGCCAAACATGCCTACTTTCCGTTGTGCAGCAGCCGCGCTGGCCCTGCTGGCGCTGGCCGGGTGCAGCAAGAAAGAATCGTCCAAAGTCGTCGAGGGTGAAACTGTCTCTAAGAACCCCCTCGGGCTTGCCCGCCAGCTCGCCAAGGCCGGCCAGGACTTCGAGAAGATGCAGAAAGACCTCGAGAACATGAAGCCGGTTGAACCGGTGCACTTTTCCGAGCTGATCAGGTTCCTGCCCGACGCTCCCTCCGGCTGGGAGAGCGAAGCCCCCAAGGGGTCCAGCAACACGATGGGGGAGTGGAGCTTCACCGAGGTGTCGCGGCACTACACCCAGGGCGAAAAGCGCATCGAGATCCAGATCCTGGATTGGGCCTACCACAAGGAGCTCTACGCCAGTTTCTTCGTAACCGCCGCCTTCTCGACCGAGGACACCGAGGGCTACAACAAGGGCATCAAGATCGGCGACGACCCCGGCCGCGAGGAGTACAAGACCACCTCCAAGCACGGCGTTCTCTCCCTGCTGGTCGGGAAGCGCTTTTTCGTCACCATTACCGGAGAGAACATCGAGGCGGCGGAGCTGCGCCAATGGTGGGACCGCGTCAATTCCGCCGGCCTGCGAGCCAAGGCGGGTTGAGCGCGGCTACTTTGGCTCAATGGCAATGACCCAGAGGTCGGTGCGGCCCAGGTTCTGGCCGATGTGAGTACTGCCCCTGCGCCACGCCACCTCGTTGGTCTGCAGCGTGGACACCTCGGTCCTGCCGTCCGGCAGCAGATGGCGCAGTTCGGCGCCCGACAAACACACCACTACCCGGTCGCGGTGCGTATGCTGCGGCTCCTTGGTCCCTGCCGGGATGCGGATGTCGTAAGCCCGCGCGAACTGGTTTTCAAACAGCACCTTGTAATTGGGCGAAAGCCCCACATTCCCCCACAGCGCGTCCCCCGGCCGTCCCGGCCCCAGAAAGTCGATCCGGATCGCGCGTATTTCCGTGGCTCCCACATTCTTCACCATGTGCCGCAGGGGCATCCGAAACAGCACGTCTCCCCGGTGCAGTTCCACCTTCCGCGGCGCCGAGCCCTCCTCTGTTACCTCCACGGTGGCATCCGTCATCTGCACACTCACGTAGTTCCCATGGGTATGCATGGATTCGGTCTCGCCCGGCGGGACCGCCAACTCCATCACCGCCACCAGCTCATTCCGAAAGATCTCCCGATGAGTCAGCCCCTGCATCGCCAGCGGCCAAACGAGCGCTGCCAGC
>JACQDI010001018.1 GCA_016201195.1 Acidobacteriota bacterium
CATCTGGGAGATCGTGCTGCACATCACCGCCTGGGTTGACGCTGCGCGGCGCAGGGTCGAGGGCGAGGAGGCGAAGCTTTCGGCCGAGCAGGACTGGCCCCCCGTTCGAGAAACGACCGAACGCGCCTGGGAAGCGGCGCTCGAAGGCCTGAAAACCGCCCATCAAGCGATGCAGGAAACGGTCCTGCGCCTCGAAGATTCCCGGCTCAAGGATCGCGTGCCCGGCCAGCAATATTCGGTTTACTTCCTGCTGCATGGGGTCGTCCAGCACGGCCTGTATCACGCCGGGCAGATTGCGCTTCTGAAGAAGGTAGCCTCTTAGTCCGGTTCGAATTGCCAGCGTGTGGCGGTGGCGGTGAACTGGCCCCCGGTCTCGATAAACCCAAACGCCACCTGGGGCCGCACGGCGTAGACCGGGTCCTGGCTCGGCTCGACCTTCCACTGGTACTTGCCGTAGTACGACTCTGCGAAGCGCTGGAACACCGCAGCGTCCGTGACTTCTTCGGCCACGCCTTCTAGGATCACCGCTTCGTCCGCGCGCTCGGGACAGATCACGCATCTCGGATTAACCGCGAGGTTCCGCGCCTTCCGCGATTGCCGGCCGGTGCTGAAGTAGAACGCCCCGTCCAGCCAGACGCCCCATACCGGCATGGTGTGCGGCCCCCCGTTAGGCCGGGTGGTCGAGACAAAGTAGTTGTGCGCCTTTGCCAGCCGCTCGCTTGCCCAGCTCCACGGCAGCAGGCCTTTACCAGCGGCGGCATCGGCGATGCCATAGCCGGGCATATGCGGCCGAGTCGCCTTGGGATCCACCGGCACGCGTTAGATTCCCCAGCCGCCGCTCAGGTGGAGGTTGGCCCCATTGATGTACCGGGCCTGGTCCGAGAGCAGGAAATTCACCGCCGAGACCACGTCCGATACGGTGCCGACGTAGCCGGCCGGGATGTTCTTGGTCATCGCCGCGAGTTCGGCCTCGGGCGTGCTGCCGGTGTTGATGAAGCCGGGGGAGACGGCGTTGACGGTGACGCCGCTCGAGGCCAGCAGCCTGGCAAGCGTCCGCGTCAGCACCAAGACGCCGGCCTTGGCGATGTAGTGGGCGGTGAGGTTGGGTTGGGCCACCAATTGGTCGGCGTTGGCCATGCTGAAGTTGACGATGCGACCCCAGCGGCGTTCCTTCATGCCGGGAGCGGCCGCGCGGCTCATGTAAAACACGGGGTGGAGATTGTTGTCGAACATCTCCAGCCACCCTTCGACGCTTTCCTCGAGCAGGTTGACGCGATGATAGGGGCCGGCGCAGTTGATCAGCGCGTCGATGCGGCTCCATTCTTTTTCCACTCGGGCCACGAAGCGGGCGGCGGCTTTAGGGTCCGACACGTCGCACTGCTCGGCCATGGCCCGCAGGCCCATATCGAGCAGGGTGGCCATGGTTTCCTGGGCGGGCTGGTGGCTGGTGCGGTAGCAGATGGCCACCGACCAGCCCTGCTCGGCCAGCGACAAAGCGAGCGCACGGCCAATGCCGCGGGCTCCGCCGGTGATCAAGGCAACTTTTTCGTTCATGGTGTGCGTCCTGAGATGTAAAGGCCCGGCTGCCGGCGGGTGACCGTGGCCTCCAGAAACCCGATGCCCTCAAGGCGGGCGGCGACGCAATCGCCGGGCTGGATGCGGACGCCCTTGGGGCATCCCGTGGAGAGGATGTCGCCGGCCTGCCAGGTGAAGACTCTGCTGTGAAAGCTCACCAGCTCCAACGGGCGGTGAGCCATGTGGCGGACATGATCGCGCGAAAACAGTGCGCCGTTGTGTTCCGTGATGACCTCCACCGCGTTCACGTCAGGAACCTCGTCTTTGGTGACGATGACCGGGCCGAACGAGAAGAAGGTGTCGAAGCTCTTGGCGCGGGTGAGATAGCGCGTGTTGCGGCGCAGCACGTCGAGCGCGGTCATGTCCAGCGTGGTCGTGTAGCCGAGGATCACCTCGGGCACGAGCACCACGGGCACGTCGCGGCACTCCTTGCCGATGACGACGCCCAGCTCGCCCTCGGCGTCCACTTCGCTCGCCATCTCGGCCGGCGGGAGGCGGATCTCTCCGCCCGGCTCAAACAGCGCGCTCGCCGGCTTCATGAAGCTGCCCGGCTCCTCGGGCTGCCGGGCCTGAATGTCTTCAGCGTGCGACAGGTAGTTCAGGCCGATGCACCAGATCTTCGGCGGTGCCAGGTAGGGAAGGCGGAGCCGGACCTGATCGAGAGGCAGCGCGGCGGAGGCAAGCTCGGCGCTCCCGGCGCACTTCAATTCGTCGACCAGTCCGGCTTGAATCAGCGCCAGCAGATCGTCCGGGAAGCGGGTGCCGCGGCGGGCGTTGATCTCTTCGATCGGCAGTACGCCCCCGTCCAGCACCACGCCCGCGTGCAGCTTCGTGTTGTGTTCAAAAGTGCAAAGTTTCATTGCACATTAGAATGCCACAGAGGCACAGAGGACACAGAGAAAAAATCATAGGATATAGCGCTTGATGCCATCCTTCAACAGACGCGAGTTGAAGTTGAGGACCAGGCCCACTTTCTTGCCTGTTACTCGGAGGTAGGTTAGTATCTGTGCTGCAAAAACTGGATCGAAGCGCTCCACACTTTTGATCTCAACGACAACCGCGTCTCCGACGACGAAGGTCGGGACGGCACTCTCCGATGATCTTCCCTTTGTAGCTGACAGGGAAAACAAACTGCCGCTGGTACTTCAGCCCAGCGCTCTCCATCTCGACGCACAACGCAGACTCGTAGATGCTTTCGAGCAGGCCGGGCCCCAACAGCCGATGCGCCTCAATCGCACAGCCGATAATTCGCCCTGTCAGCGCATTTATATCTTCCATCCTCTGTGTTCTCTGTGCCTCTGTGGCATTCTATCTTTCGATCCAAATCGGCGACGACCACGCCAACTGCCCGTCCGTCTGCTCCACCCGAATGTAATAGTAACTCTCCCCGGGCAAGGGCTGGTTGTCCACGTAAGTGAACTCCACAGAGCGATCTGCACCGGCCTGGGTGTGAATATACGCGTTGTTCCGAATCACCTCCACTTTTTGGATGCGCGCCGTCCCCACGATCCGCGCCCACATGCGGGGCGTTTCCGTCGCCGCAAACGCCTCCCCCATCAGGTGCTCGTTAATTCGGAAGTCGACCAGGATGTTGTCGGTGGCCGCGTACGCGCGCCGGGCGCGGATGGCTTCCAAAATCGCCTGGCGTGTCACTTCCGTGACATAGAGCGCCGCGTAGGAGCCGTGCGTGGAGACGTGGTCGGAGCTGGACTGCACGCCGAGCTTGTAGCCCTTCTTCCAGGCATTCCAGATGAAACCGGCGGGGCGCTCGCGCTGGGCG
>JACQDI010000134.1 GCA_016201195.1 Acidobacteriota bacterium
AGCGCCAGCGATTATTCCGATCCAGGAATCGGAGCGGAGGCATTGATGAAACAGCCTGTACTGGTCTCGATCCAGGTGGGCCGGCCCCGGCGGCTCGATGGCTGGTCCACTGGCATTTTCAAGGAACCGGTTGCCGGGCCGGTGTGGCTGGGCCGCACCGGACTTGACGGCGACGGCCAGGCGGACCCGCTGGCGCACGGCGGGCCGCAGAAGGCCGTGCTGGGCTACGCCGCCGGCCATTATCCCCACTGGCGAGCGGAGCTTGGCATCGCGGGCTTCGACTATGGGGCATTCGGCGAGAACTTCACCATCAGCGGTCTCGACGAGGAGAAGGTGGCCATCGGGGACATCTACGCGGTGGGCCAAGCGGTGGTGCAGGTCTCGCAACCCCGGCAGCCTTGCTGGAAGCTGGCGCGGCGCTGGGGGCGGGCCGACCTGCCCGCCTGCGTGGTGAAAACCGGCCGCTCTGGCTGGTATTACCAGGTACTCCAAGAGGGGTTGGTCGAGCCGGGCTTCACGCTGGACTTGCTCGATCGACCCTTTCCCCGGTGGACCGTGGCCCGGTTCAACGAGGTCCTTTACGATCCGCAGCGGGATCCGGCGACCGTGGAAGAGTTGGCGGCTTGCCCGCTGCTGCCCGACGCGTGGCGGGACTACCTGCTCGCCCGGCGCTGAGCGAATGCCGCCACTTTGTGGCGATTGCCGCAGATGGCCATGGAGCACCAGCGGCGCCGGCCGGTGCGTGATGTATCGTAGAAATACAGCACGCACTCGGGGTTGGCGCACTTCCGCACCGGGGCTGTGTCCGCCTTCTCGAACAGCTCGGCGGCCGAGTGGGCGATGGGGGCCATCGCCTGCAGCGGATCGAGGCTCCGGGCGACAAAGCCCAGCCGCCAGCCTTTGCCGGCCGGCATCAATTGGGCGTAGCCTTCCAGGGACCGCAGCACGGTGTTGATCGCCCCGGCACAGTGCGGAGGAACCGGCCGCCGCGCCTCGATCGCCGCCAGCGCCTCCCGCAGCACACTCCGCAGCATGATCGCCTGCCCGAAGGCCCTGGCGCAGAACTCCGGCTCGCGCCGCCCGCGGGCACGCAACCGCGAAGCTTCGCCCCGACCGATGGTGCCGGTGGCTTCCAGAAACGCCACCAGATCGTTCCAGGAGCAGAACACTCCCCGGGGGTAAATCGTGTTGACGAAGTCGACCTCGAGCCGGTTGCCGATGAGAGTGAACTTCTTCGCAGCCATGTCCTTCATTTATAGCATCTTACGGGCAGGGGCTTGACGCGGGGTGGGCAAGGGCCCCATAATTATTATAGCACCACTTAAGAGTGGTGTTATGGAGGCTGCCATGACCACCACCACCGTTTCCACCGCAGTTGAGATCTCAACCGAGTCTTTGACCCTGGAGAAAATTGTCGCCGTTGCCCGCCACCGGGAGCCGGTGCGCTTGTCGCCCGACGAAGCGTTTCGCCGACACCTGGAGCGCGGTCCGGAGGCGATCCAGCGGCTACTCGATCGCGGCGAGTTGATCTACGGTGTCAACACCGGGTTCGGGGGCAACGTGAAGTTCATCATCCCCGACGCGGAGTTGCAGCATCATCAGGAAAACCTCCTCGATTTTCTTTCTTGCGGGGTGGGTGATCCGCTGCCGGAAGAGGTTGTGCGCGCAGCGATGGTACTGCGGGCCAATGCGCTGGCGCGAGGCTACTCAGGCGTGCGCCCGGTGCTGATCGAGCGGCTGCTCGACCTGCTGAACCACGGGATCACGCCGATCGTTCCGCGCTACGGGTCGGTCGGCGCGAGCGGCGACCTCTGCCCCTCGGCCTACATCGCGCGCGCGCTGCTCGGTCGCGGCAAGGTGCGTTATCGCGGGCAGACAGTGGACGCGGGGAGCGCCCTCGCCGCCGAGACAATCGAACCGATTCGCCTGCACGCGAAAGAGGGCCTGGCTCTGCTGAATGGAACCACGACCATGACCGGCATGGCGGCCATGGTTGTCTGGGACGCCGAGTACCTATTGCGCATCGGCCTCGCGGCGGTGGCCCTGGCGGTTGAGGCGCTGCGCTCCTCCCCCGATTATTTTCACCCGCTGATTCACATGGTGAAGCACCATCCCGGCCAGCTCCGCGCCGCCGAGATGCTGCACTCGATGTTGATGGGCAGCAAGCTGGCCGTGCCGCTCGACGAGATCCGCGGGCGCGTGTCGCATGAGAACTTGCATCCGCAAGGGGTGGTGGTGGCCCACGAGTCCATCCAGAGCCCCTACTCGCTGCGCTGCGCCCCGCAGGGTCTGGGACCGATGCTGGAGACCCTCGAGCAGGTCCGGCTCACCGTCGAGCGCGAGGCCAACTCGGTCAACGACAATCCCCTCATCGATCCGGAGCAGGAGCGGGTTTTCCACACCGGGAATTTCTACGGCGGCCACATCGCCCGGGCCATGGACGGCCTGAAGCTGGACCTGGTGAACCTGGCCAACTGGACGCACTCGCTGATGGCGCTGCTGATGGACGAGCGGTTTTCCGCGGGCCTGCCGGCGTCGCTCAGCCCGCATCCGGGCGTCTACCAGGGGTTCAAGGGGATGCAGATCGTCCACAGCAGCCTCATCACGGCCCTGCGCCAGATGGCCGGCGCGAGCCTGATCCACACGCTGCCCACCGAACAGTTCAACCAGGACGTAGTCAGCCTGGGGACGCATGCGTCGCTCACGGCGATGGAGATGTTGCGCCTGCTGCGCAGCTCGCTCGCGATCACGCTGCTCTCGCTGGCCCAGGCGATCGACCTGCGGGGCGGCGGCGAGTTGCTGGGCGTTGGCACGCGGCCGATCTACCACGGGATCCGCGAGGCCAGTCCCTTCCTCGACGCCGACCGGTCGCTTGAAACCGACATCGAGCGCGTTTCGGCGGCGCTCGAAGAGCATAAGCTGCCGGTGCTGCGGTAGGTAAATCTTTCAGCTTGGCCCTTGCCCGCTTTTGTCCGATACTATCTGAGTGAAGGGCAGCGAGTTCGTCCGCAAGCTTCAGAAGCTCGGACGAAGGCGAAACATTGCGGTTGCCTGGGTTCCCGAGCGCGGGAAAGGCAGTCACGGGCTTCTTTATTTTGGGGCGAAAATGACGACGGTCCGAAATCTTAAGGACGAGCTGGACAAGGGCGCCTTTCACGGAATGCTGAAGCAATTGGGCCTCACCGCCAGGGACGTGGAATAGGAGAGATCGATGCGCAGTTTCTGCTACCCAGCGACGCTGAAGCGAGGCGATCGGGCGGGCCGGTTTACGGTCACGTTCCGCGACCTGCCGGAGGCAATCACCTGGGGGGATGGGCTGGATGACACGCTTTGGCAAGCCGCAGATTGCCTGGAAGAGGCGATTGCCGGGCGTATTCGCCGAGGCGACAAGATTCCCGTCGCATCCAGGCCCAAGAGACGCGAGCATATCGTTCCGATACCTGCACCGATGGCGGCCAAGGCGGCTCTGTATCTGGCGATGCGGGAAGCGAGGCTGACCACGATGGAGCTGGCCCGCCGACTGCGCTGCAATGAGAGAGAGGTTCGCCGCATGTTGGACCCGCGGCATCCCACTAAGTTGCTGCGCATCGAAACCGCACTCTCCGCGCTCGGCAGACGGCTCGTGCTGGCGTTGCAAGAGGCAGCGTGAGCGAAGACCGTCGAGCCATTAGGTCGAGGCTCGCGCCGGGGCGCGGAGGGTGGCGATCGTCAAGAAGGCCAGAACCAGCAACCCTGCCGCCAGGTCGAAGGCCGGGGTGTAGCTGCGGTAGCGGTCGAAGATGCCGCCGCCGAGCTTGGGACCGATGATGCCGGCGATTCCGTAAGCGAGGAAAACCAGCCCGTAGTTAGCGCCCACGTTGCGCGTGCCGAAGAAGTCGGCGGTCAGCGACGCATAGAGCGAGAGCTGGGTGCCGAAGCAGTAGTAGACCACCACCAGCGCGGGCCACAGCAGGACCAAGGCATTCATTCTCCCCAGCAGCGGCACGACCACCGCGGAGAGCATAACCATGAAACAGAGGGTGCGCACGCGGCCGAAGTGGTCCGACATCCAGCCTGAGAAAATGCGGCCGCCGGCGTTGCCCACCGCGCCTACGAGCAAAGCGGTGCCGGCCAGCGCGGCGCCGATGCCGGGAACCGCGCCGCGCACGAACGGCGCCACCTGGCTGATCACCATCAACCCCGCGCTGGTGCCCAGGGCGTAGCCGGCGAGCATCCGCCAGAACTGCGAAGTTCCCACCACCTGGGCAGGAGAGAAATCGCGGGCGGCCGCCGCGGCTGCCTGAGGCGTTGGAGTCCAGCCGGCGGGCTTCCAGCCGGCCGGAGGGTTCTTCAGGAACTGCGCGCCGATCATAGTGGCGACGAAATAGATGCCGCCCAGCACCAGCAGCACGTTGCGCCAGCCGTGGTCGGCAATCAGCCCGGGGACGACGGGGCCCAGAATCGCCGAGCCGCCGCCGAAGCCGGCGACCATGAGTCCGATGACCAGGCCCCGCCGGTCGGGAAACCACTTCGACGCCACCCCGATCGGCGTGACGTACCCGAATCCGCACCCGGCGCCGACCACCACGCCGAAGGTCCAGTACATCTCGTTGAGCGATACGGCGCGGCTGGAAAGCAGGAACCCCGCTCCCACGAGCACGCTACCAATTATCGAGACAATATACGGGCCCTTCTTGTCCTGGAGCCTCCCGGCGCCGAGAAAACAGAGGGCGAACACGACGATGGCCAGCGAGAAAATGTTGGATGCCTGCTCGCGGGAAAGGCTCAGGTCCTTCTGGAGCGAGGGAACAAACAGGCTCCACCCGTAGAGCGAGCCGAGCGAGAGGTTCATCAACAGGCCGCCGAGAACCGAAAACCAGCGGTTCACCCGGCAGCCTCGGCGACGGCCCGGACCGCGAGCTCGACGTCTTCCATCGTGTTATAGATGTGCGTGCACAGCCGCAGGCCGGCCGAGCCGGCGATGCCGTGTTTGGCGTAGATCGTGTCGTAAACCTTCTTGGCGTCGGCCGAGGAGAAGTGAATGATGACCACGCCGGCGCTCAGGCGCGGGTCCATCGGAGTGATGATGTCCGTCCCGCGGACCTTGGCCAGTCCTGCTTTGAGGGCCGCGGCCAGCTCCATGACACGGGCCTCGATCCGCTCCGGGCCGATCATTTTGTGGAAATCGATGGCCGTACCCACTGCCGCGAGGCACGCGTCGTCCCGCTGCCCGAGAGTCTCGAACTTGCGCGCTCCCTTGGCCTCGGTCTCGACCTTGTTGCCCCAGCCCGGCGCCACCGTGTGCGCCCACAGTTCGGGGATGCGCTCCTTGCGGACGTAGAGCACCCCCGCCTCCTTGGGTCCCATGAGCCACTTGTGGGCGCTGCCGGAATAAGAATCACAGCCGATCTCGCGGAGATTGACGTTCAGCACGCCCCAGCTCTGGGCGCCGTCCAAGTGGGAGTAGATGCCGCGCCGCCGGGCCATCTCGCACAGCTCGCGTGCCGGAAGCTTGATGCCGGAAGTGTTCGAGACGTGGGTGAGGGCGAGAACCCGCGTCTGCGGCGTAATGCTGTCAGCGAAGAGCTTCAGGATCTCCCCCGGATCCTTGGGCGAGCGCGGTACCTTCCCCCGCCGCACGGTGAAGCCGAATCGCGCCGCCCGCACGTCCCAGGCCACGTTGTTGGTGGGGTGGTTCTGGTCCCACAGCACCACCTCGTCGCCGGGTTTGAGCGGGACGCCGTGGTTGATAGTGTTGTTGGCCTCGCTGGTGTTCCGCACCAGGGCGATCTCTTCGGCGTTCACGCCCAGGTGTTCTGCCACCTTGCGGCGCGACTCGTCGAGGGTGCCGACGAACTTCTCCCGGTTCTGGTGAGAGACGTCGGCATCGAGGTTCCGCGTTAGCTCGAAGACCCGCTCGGCCACCACGCGGGGCGAAGGGCAGAGGTTGGCCGCGTTCATGGGGACCACCCCGCGACGCAGTGGGAACTGCTCTTTGACGAGGCTCCAGTAGCTCTCCCCGCCGGCCACGGCGGCCAGCATGGGGGCGAGTTGCCGGGTTGAGGCGGCTGCGGACTTCAAGTAGCTGGCCCCTCCGACGGCGACCAGTCCGGTGAAAAACGAGCGGCGCGTGCCGGTCATAAGTGTTCTCCTTGGTTGGACATGATACCGCATTTTGGGGGATCGTGGAACGTGGATCGTGGGCCCGGATTGCGCGGCCCCCAGGAAGTGTAGTCTAATCTTTGGACATGACCATCCGAATCCTGTTGTGCACGCTCGCCTTTTTGCTGGCCGCCGCCGCGCCGGCCGCCGACACCGAAAAAACCGCCGCCGGGGATCTGGTGATCACCCCAATCCGGCACGCCAGCCTGATGTTGCAGTTTGCCGGCAAGGTGATTCATATCGATCCCTGGAGCCAGGGCGACTACTCGAGCATGCCCCGTGCCGACTACATCTTCATCACCGACATCCACGGCGACCACCTGGACAAGGCCATGGTCGACAAGCTGAAGAAGGACTCGACGATCATCGTAGCTCCGGCCGCAGTGGCCAAGACCATCACCGGCGCCGTGGTGATGAACAACGGCGAAAAGAAAAAATTCGAGGAGTTCGAGGTCGAGGCGGTGCCCATGTACAACATTCAGCGCGGGCCGCAGCCCGGCGCGCTCTACCACACCAAGGGACGCGGCAACGGCTACATCCTGACCCTGGGTGGGAAGCGGCTCTACCTCGCCGGAGATACGGAAGCCATCCCAGAAATGAAGGCTCTCAAGAACATCGACATCGCCTTCGTTTGCATGAACCTGCCGTACACCATGACGCCGGAGGAGGCCGCCGCCGGGGTGAAGGCGTTCCGGCCTAAGGTCGTTTATCCCTACCACTACCGGGGCAGCGACATCAAAGCGTTCGCCGCCCTGCTGAAGGACGAAAAGAGCATTGAAGTGCGGCTGCGGGAGTGGTACTAATGATGGCGAGTCAGGTGACTTTATGAGACTTGGTATCTTGACGCTGGCGTTTCTGATGGGCATGCCGGCCCTGGCGGCGGACGTCAAAGACGACATCCGCAACGAAGAGAAGGCCTGGGCGGCGGCCGTCGTGGCGCGCGATTTTCCTGCGCTGGAGAGAATCTACGCGGACGAACTTATCTACGCTCACGCCAGTGGCGCGATCGAATCCAAGCAGGAGTATCTGGGTCGTCTTCGCAAGGGCGCGCAGCGATACGACGGCATCACCCACGAAAGTATCCGAGTTGTTTCTTACGGCGATTCGGCGGTCACGCACTCCATCATGCGCATGACCGGAACCAGCAACGGCCAACCTTTCAACGACCACGTGATGATGCTGCACCTTTGGGTCAAGCAGGGCGGCCGATGGCGCCTGGCGGGGCACCAAACTACGAGGCTGCCCTGAATTCAGCGCCCGCGGCGCTCCACTTGTCAGCACGTACGACATATCGTACGATTCTTCCATGACCACATTGACCGCGAGTCAAGCGAGGGCGAAGCTTTACCGCCTGGTGGATGAAACGCGGTCGTCGCATGAGCCGATTCTGATCAGTGGCAAGCGCAACAAGGCGGTGTTGCTGGCCGAAGAAGACTGGCGAGCTATTCAAGAGACTCTCTACTTGTTGTCCATTCCGGGGATGCGGGAATCGATCCGCAAGGGTATGAAAGCCCCACTCAAGGAGTGCGCGAAGGAACTGAAGTGGTGACCTGGCGGATTGTTCTACTTCTTGGTGTCCCGATGGTGCGTCCGAAGCGCCCTAAATCGCCAAATGCCGGTGGGCCACTTCCTCGCTCAGCTCCTCGGTGGTGCCGTGGGCCACGATGGAGCCCTTTTCCATGATGTAGTAAAAGTCGGCCAGCCGCCAGGCGAATTCCAGGTATTGCTCGACCAGCAGGAT
>JACQDI010000998.1 GCA_016201195.1 Acidobacteriota bacterium
CAGCGGGCTTTTTCGTATCTTATGAATTCTTCAGGACTTCCGCACTATCCTACTGGGAACTTCGGACTAGGCAAGGGCTTCGCCCTTGATATCCCTGCGGGATATAGGAAGTCAGAAGTCAGGAGCCAGAAGCCCGGCCGCCGGCGGTTGCTCTTTGGCCTTTGTCGTGGCACTACCCGAAACGAGAACTTTGTTCTCGTTTCCGCGGGCCTAACGGTCTAAGTGTTACCCCAAGCGCTACCCCTGTGGCCGCAGGCACAGCCACCACCGCGCCTCCCTTGCGCGGACCAGATCCTTACGAGGCTGCGCGCGCCAATCCTTGCACCCTTCACGCCTGTTCGTCGAACTTGCGGTGGCCCGATCCCCGCCCGTAGACCGGCCGGGCATCACCTTGGCCAGGGAGCCATCACCGACGCCTCTGGCAGGCCTTCCAAAAACAAAAGTCCCTTCGCCGGGGTACACTATAATGTTGATAGATTCTGGGGGTAGCCCGATGTCCAGTACCGCACAGGTCTACGCTCACCCCTCTGCCATCCAGGAGTACTTCTCTGGGGCCTGCTTACGCCCTTTGTTCCTGCAAGGCGATTCCCTGTCCGTTCTCACGAGCTTTCCAAGCAGCACCATCGACTGCTGCATGACCAGTCCCCCTTATTGGGGGCACCGCGAGTATAAGGCGGCTGGGATTGGGCAAGAGGACAGTTTCCATGACTACGTGAGAAGTCTTTGCAGGATTCTGCTCGAAGTCAAACGCGTGCTCAAGCCCACCGGTTCTCTGTGGCTAAACATCGGCGACAGCTACGAAAGCAAGCAACTGCTGGGCATACCGTGGCGCGTGGCGCTCCATCTGACCGACCAACAGGGCTGGATCCTACGGAACAGCGTAATTTGGCACAAGGTCAAAGGCGGACCTGATAACGCGGCTGACAAGCTGCGTAATGTCCACGAGCCTGTGTTCCACTTCGCTAAGTCGCAGAAGTACTACTACGATGTAGACGCGATCCGATCCACGCCGCAAACGGCGAAGGTCATAAATGGAGCAGTCGTTTCAGCCACGGGCGTCTCCGGCGTTCGCTACAAGCGTCAAATCGAACTCTCAACAGCGTTGTCGGACTCGGAGAAGCAGGCTGCCCTACTGGCGCTCGAACAAATGCTGCTCGAAATCCGGGCCCGCAAACTTGCGGACTTCAGAATGATCATCCGTGGGCAACAGCGGACAACCCACTCTGATTCAGAGCACGTGTCTGGTCGGGCCAAAGAACTTGCTGAACGAGGCTTTTACTTCCTTCGCTATCACCCTGACGGTAGCAAGCCCAAGGATGTTTGGGATATCATCCCAGAGGACACCCAAAACCGCGATGGGCACTATGCTCCGTATCCTGAAGACCTTTGCAAGATCCCAATTTTGGCCACGTGTCCACCAGACGGTATCGTTCTGGACCCGTTCTGCGGAACCGGCACTACAAATCTCGTGGCCTTTCGTTTGGGGCGCAAGTCGGTCGGAATCGACATCTCAGCAGAGTACCTTCGCTCGGCTCAAGGGCGTTGTCATCTGCTGATATGAGCAGAATTTCGGAGCTATTCGGAGTCTCCACAACGACGGACGCCGTCGTGGACTGGGGAGCACTGGTATCCACCCAGAATTGCCCTTATCTCGGGCGCAAGTGCCTTAAGAACCGCAAAAGCCAGCCCGACATAGCCATTGGCACCTGCACTGTCCGCCATGGGGCTGATGCGAGGGATATCATCATCTGCCCTTTTCGCCTTCTGGAGCGAAAGAAGGTATTCACTGACTGTCTGCATCTACTCACGCTCAACGAGCCGGGGAACGAACTCCATTTGCTCTCGGAGTTGAGCATTCCCGGTGGGAGCGTTGACTACGTGCTGGTCGCTGCGCGCAGCGGTAAGGTCAAGGATTTCGTCGGCATTGAGTTCCAGACCCTCGATACTACCGGAACTACCTGGCCCGAACGCCAACGATTTCTTCAGCGTGTCGGGCTAAGCGTCTTGCAGAGCGATGCCGAGTCAGGAAAGCCTTTCGGCATGAACTGGAAGATGACCGCGAAAACGATATTGGTCCAACTCCATCACAAGATCGAAACCTTCGAGAGCATCCACAAACATTTCGTCCTGGTACCACAAGATCATCTCCTCAGCTACATGCGCCGCGAGTTCTCCTTCGGTCATCTGAATGCGGCCAGAATAGGCGATGCAATGCATATCCATGCATACGGTCTCGTGCCATCGGGAACGACGTTCAAACTGGAGTTGGGCGAGCGGCTGAGTACGAATGCTGCTGGAATAGCTCGCTGCCTTGGCCTCCAGGTGAGTCCCAATTTGAGTCTGGAGCAGATTATTGAATTGCTGGAGGCGCGGCTCAGCACTGACACATTACTCGATCCACTGACCCCTGCCGGAACAACTCAGTTGTAGAAGATCCGGTTAGCTCGTCATCAGAACTGCCGCTTGATCAGCTTCTGCTGCCAGCCGACGGGCATCCGTCCTGCCCAAACATATCAGGTGCATTCTGTTTTGTCAACACTTAACGTAGTAATACTAACAGCCCGTGGCGAAAGTGGCTTGGAAACGCCACACCAGCCTCCGCGCCAATTGGCGCGGCGTGCAAGTCGCTGAAACGAAAGAGCTGCCCCGGAGCTTCGTGACATTCGGCCGGTTCTCGCGAGTTTCGCCACGGGCTGCTAGTCTAGCCCCCTGACTCCTATCTTCTGTCCTCTGTATTCTGTATTCTCTCTTTATGCCTTTCCCATCGGGCGCCGTCTACTGCGCGGGCAACATCTGCCTGGACATCCTCGTCCGCCCGGTCGAGTCCATGCCGGGTTGGGGAACCACCACCTGGGTCGACTCCATCGCTCAATACCTGGGTGGCAACGGCGCCATTACCGCCTTTGCCCTGGGCAAGCTCGGGTCCCCGGTGCGCCTGGCTGGCGCCGTCGGCGACGACGCATTTGGCGACTACGTCATGGCCCGCCTCGCCTCCGCCGGCGTCGATCTGTCCCACGTCCGCGTCACCCCCGGCGTCCAGACCGCCACTACAGTCGGACTCGTCAACGCCCGCAGCGAACGCCTGTTTCTCCATGTCCTCGGATCGAGTGCGCTCTTCGAGCCGGACCACATCCGCTTCGATCCCGGCTTCTCGTACTTCCACCTGGGCAGCCTGTTTCACCTGCCCCAAATGCGCCACGCCGGCGCCGCCCTGCTCGAGCGCGCCCGCGCGGCCGGCCTGTTTACTTGCGTCGACACGATGTGGGACACCGCCGGGCGCTGGATGCAGGATTTCGCCCCGCTCTGCCCCTTGATCGACTGCCTCTTTGTCAATCAAGATGAAGCCCGCATGCTGGCGGGTTCGGACGACCCCGCCCCCGTCGGAGCGTTTTTCCGCGGTCGCGGCGCCGGCATGGTCGTCCTCAAAATGGCCGCCGAGGGTTGCGCGGTCTCCGCTCCCGGCGAGGAGTTCCGCAGCCCCGCCTTTCCGGTCGAAGCCATCGACTCGACCGGCGCCGGCGACAGCTTCTGCGGTTGGTTTTTGGCCGCTCTCCGCCGCGGCTTCTCTCTCCCCGACGCCGCCCGCTTCGCCAACGCCGTCGGCGCCTGCTCCATCAGCCGGCTGGGGGCCACCGAAGGCCTCCTCGGGTTCGAGGAAACCCTGGCCTGGATGGGATTGAGAAAGTAAGAAAGGAACCGGAATGCCACAGAGACACAGAGGCACAGAGGCACAGAGAATAATCTTTTCTTCTCTGTGCCTCTGTGTCTCTGTGGCATTCTGGTTCCCCCGCACTTGACAGAAATCCCGGCTGCGTAGCACAGTGGGGAACATCAGTGAGAGGGGCTCGACTATGATGAGACTGACCAAATGGTTGCTATCTTGCTGCCTGCTTGCCCAGGCGCTCCACGGCCAAACCACCTTCGGCACCATCGTCGGCTCGGTCAAAGACCCTGCCGGCGGCGTCATGGCCGGCGTCAAGGTCACCGTGACCAACGAAGGCACCAGCATCGCCAAGGACGCGTTGACCGATGCCGCCGGCAACTACGAGGTGACCCACCTCAACCCCGGCCTCTACACCATCGGCGCCGAGTTCTCGGGCTTCCAGCGCCACCTCCACCAGCACGTGAACCTGGAAACCGAACAGGTTATGCGCATCGACATTCAGATGAAGGTAGGCCAGGTGACCGAAACGGTGACCGTCGAAGGGCAGGCGCCCCTGATCGAAAGCGAGACCACGACCGTCAGCGACGTGCGCACCGGACGCCAGATGCACGAGCTGCCCCTCAATTTCGTCCGCGGCGACGCCTTCGGCGGCGGCATCTTCAAATACATGAGCCTGTCGCCGGGATCCTTCCGCTACGAAGGCTCCTCGGCCCACTCCTTCGGCGGCTCCCGCAGCTTCCAAAACAACTTCATTATGGACGGCACCTCGCTGGGCGATCAAGGCGGCGGCCAGGTCACCCCCGCACAGCCCAGCTTCGAGACCATCCAGGAAATGAAGCTGACCATGGTCAACAACAGCGCCGAGTACGGCGCGGTCGCCACCATCACCGTTACCTCGAAAAGCGGTACCAACCAGCTCCACGGCACTGGTTTCCAGCAATACTCCTCGGGCGGCCTCAACGCCCGAAACTTCTTCCAGACCGGCCGCCCCTTCCGCGTCTACAACGAATTCGGCGGCAGTATCGGCGGCCCGGTGGTGCTCCCCGGCTACGACGGCCGCAACCGGACCTTTTTCTTCGGCGCCTTCGAGGGCAACCGCGACCACTCCCGCACCGTGTTCAACTCCAGCGTTCCTTCGCTCGCGTTGCGCCAGGGCGATTTTTCGCAGGTCTTCGCCGGCGGCGGGCTGGTCGTGATCCGCGACCCCACCACGGGCCAGCCGTTCCCCGATAACCGCATTCCGTCCTCGCGCTTCAGCTCCGTTTCGGCCAAGGCGCAGGAGCGGTTCTACCCGGCTCCCAACTTCGGCCCGCCCACGCAGCTCAATCAGAACCTGCGGGATACGGTGGCCAACGCCCCCTACTGGAACCATTTCGACCTGCGCGGCGATCATCGCACCAGCAACAAAAACTCGCTCTACGGTCGTTTCTCCTGGCGCAACCTGCCGACGCCGGTGCCCGAGGGAGAGCTGCCCAACACCGGCCTGCGCGCCCAACTTCGCCGCATCCGCAATGGATCCCTGGTCGACACCCACGTCGTTTCGCCCAGCGTGGTCAATGAATTTCGAGCCGGGTTCGCCTGGCACGAGAACCGCTTCGAGGGACCGCTCCGGGGCCTCCCCATCGTGCGCGACCTCGGCATTCGCGGCCTCACCACCAACCTCGACCTGGCCGGCGTGCCCGAGATCCAGATTACGGGCTTCTCCTCGGTCACCCAGATCGACCACTCGCGCCAACAGGACGGAACCTACGATTTCATCGACAACCTCACCTTCGTCCGCGGGCGCCACTCCCTCAAGGTGGGGTTCGATTTCCGGAAGAACCAGGCCTCCCGCGAGCCGATCCCCATCACCATCTTCGGCCGCTACAGCTTCACCAACCAGTTCACCGGCTTCTCTTACGCCGACTTCCTGCTGGGCATCCCGGAGACCACTCGCCGCACCACCCCGCAGGGCCGCAGTTACGGCCG
>JACQDI010000992.1 GCA_016201195.1 Acidobacteriota bacterium
AACCCGGTCGCCGCCTGCGACGCCTGGACCAAGACGATTGCGTTTTTTGATCTGCGCTTGCGGCCCGGAATAGGATAGATTATTAAGTATGGCTCGCTGGATTCGCTTTTTGGCCTTGCTGGCCGGTTGCTGTTCTGGGGCGGTGTGGGCGGCGGAGGTTCCGCGTCCGGCGCCGCACGTGAGTTTCAAGCTCCCGAGCGGCCAAGCCCTTTCTCTCGGCAACTTCAAGGGCAAGGTCGTGCTGCTGAAGTTCTTCCTGACGGAGTGCCCTCACTGCCAGCGCACCACCAGCTACATCCTGCCCATCTATCACGAGTGGAAGTCGCGCGGGCTGGAGGTGCTGGGAGTGGCCATCAATCCCGATGCCCGGGAGCGGCTGCCGGAGTTTGCCGCGCGCTTCAACGTGACCTACCCGCTGGCCCTGGGCGACAGCGGCATGGTTCGCACCTTCGGCGACCTCTCGGTGGTCAAGCAGTTCTTCGTTCCCTACATCTTCATGATCGACCGCAAGGGGAACATCCGCTACGAGCACCCCGGCGGCGACACGAGCTTCTACGATCCTCAGAAAGAAGAGGCTAACCTGCGCGCCGAGCTGGACAAGCTGCTCAGGGAACCCGGGCCGGTGCGGAAAGCCTCGGCTGCACGGTAACGCCCGATCTCACGCCAGGCCGCAAAGGGCGCAAAGAACGGCCCTTTGATCCCTCTTTGCGCCCCTGGCGGCCTTGGCGTCTTGGCGTGATATAGTTGCCGGGATGACCGGTGTCGCTCTTCTGGTTCTCACCCTGCTGGCGATCGGGCTGTTGCTGGTTTTGATCCTGGTGGTGAGGCTCCACGCCTTTCTGGCGCTGCTGATCAGCTCGATGGCGCTGGGGGCGGCGGCGGGGATGCCGATGGCCAAGGTCCTCAAGTCGATCCAGACGGGCTTCGGCGACGCGCTGGGGTTCATTGCCGTGGTGGTGGGGCTGGGGGCCATCATCGGGCGCTTCATTGAGACCTCCGGCGGCGGCCAGGCACTGGCCGACTGGCTGCTGCACCTGTTCGGTCGCGACCACGCCGCCTGGGCGGTGCTGGCGGCCTCCTACTTGCTGGGGCTGCCGATCTTTTTCGAGGTGGGCTTCATCATCCTGGTTCCCATCGTGTGGAACCTGGGGCGAGAAACCAAGCGCTCGCTGCTGTTTTACGGCATGCCCATGGTGGCCGCCCTCACCACGACGCATGCGCTGGTGCCGCCCCACCCGGCGCCTTCGGCGGCGGCACAATTGCTCGGCGCTGACCTGGGCCGCACCATTCTTTACGGCGTGGCCTTCGGCCTGCCCATGGCCATGCTGGGCGGGATCGGGTACGGCGGCTGGATTGCCCGGAGAATTTTTGTTCCAGTGCCGGAACACATCAGCCAGGCCGCGGCGGGCCGGGGGCAGCACAGCCGGAAGCCGCCGCACGTGGGTCTGGTAGTGGCCGCGCTGCTGCTGCCGGTAGCCTTCATCTTCGCTGCCTCGATCGCCGAGATGGTGGCCCCACCGGCGTCGCGCTGGCGCCAGACCCTCGGGTTTTTCGGCCATCCGTTCACCGCCCTGATCGTGGCCGCTTTGTTCGTAATGATCTTTCTCGGTCTCCGGCGCGGCCTCTCGATCGAGCAAGTCTCCCGGTTCTCGACGGAGTGCCTCGCTCCCACCGCGTCGCTGCTGCTGATCATGGGGGGCGGCGGCGCCTTCAAGCAGGTGATCGTCGACTCCGGCGCCGGCAAGTACGCCGGGGAGGCACTGGCCGGCTCCCACGTCTCGCCGCTGATCGTGGCCTACATCATCGCCGCGTGCCTGCGCATCGCCCAGGGCTCGGCCACGGTGGCCATCATCACCGCCGCCGGCATCCTGGCGCCGATCGTCAAGGGATTGCCGGGTTACGCTCCGGAGATGCTGGTCATGGCCACTGCCGCCGGCGGCACGGTGCTCTCCCATGTCAACGACGCCGGCTTCTGGATGGTCAAGGAGTACTTCGGCATGACGGTCCCCGACACCATGCGGTCGTGGACGGCGATGAAGATCATCACGTCGGTCGCGGGGTTCGGCTCTATGCTGCTGGTGCAGGCGGTGTTTTTCCGGAGTTAGAAAGCCACAGAGGCACAGAGGACACAGAGAAGAAGATTGGTCTCTGTGTTCTCTGTGTCTCTGTGGTTTTTTTCAGAAGGCGTACCGGAGCCCGAACTGGATCTGACGGGACGGCGTGGCCGACGTCACCTTGCCGAACGACGACGACGTAAAAGTGCCGTTCGGGTTGTTGAAGTTCACGTGGTTAGGCAGGTTGAAAAACTCCGTGCGGAACTGGACGGTGTGTCTCTCGTGGAAGCGAAAATCCTTCTGCAAGGCCAGGTCCCAGAACCGCCGGCCGTCGGAATCCACGATGTACGGAGCGGCGTTGCCGAATGTGTAAATAGCCGGAAGCTGGAACGCGGTCGTATCGAACCAGGGCCGGTCCACGTTGCGGTCTCCGCTGGTGTTGGGGTTTCGGAGGATGTCGGGACGCTGGGCCGATTTGCCGATGTTCGCCCGGTCCTGGCCGATCGTAACGTTGATCGGGGAGCCGGACTCAATACGGGTAATGCCTTCCACCGACCAGCCGCCGAACGCCAGATTGGCGGCGCCGGACAATCCGCCACCGAACTTCTTCCCCTGGCCGAACGGCAGCTCATACACGTAGGCGGCTTGAAACACAAGAACTCGGCGGAATACTTGCCGCTCTGCCGGTCGCGGGTGATGAGCAGGTTTCCGATCTGGTCATTGGCGGAATAGGCCGGCTGATTGAATTCGTAACGCAACCCGAGGTTCAGGGTTAATGCGGTCGTTGCTCAGGCTTTGCGGATTGACGAGGTTGTTGGAAACGCCCGGCCGGTTGGGCAGGGGCATCACCGTGTCGATGTACAACTTGATGGCGGGACTGACCCGCGCTTCAGGGATTTTGTTGCCAGGGAACGGCTTGCGGAGCGGCGTTCCATCTGCGGCCGCAACGGCGTCGAACGGATCATAGCGTGGATTCTTGCTTCCGGGTCCGCCGCACCGGACGTAGGGTTACGAAGGATGAACTCGGTCGATCTGACCAACCGGGGATTCGCCAAGTGGGCGTCGTTTTAGCGGAATCATCAAACGAACAACACCAGTTCTTGGCCGGGCCTCAAGGTAATCTGCCCGGCCAGCATCACCGTGACGCCCGAATCCGCGCGCTTAACTTCGTGGGTCAGGTTCCCTCCGCTCAGTCTGGCCGAAGACTTGGCGCCGCTTGCTGCGGCCAGAGTCACGGAACGCAGGGGAAGCGTTCCTTCCATCAATAACAGTGAAAAGCGTGTTCGCCCGTTCTGGGCCGCCTGCGCAAAGGTTCCCCAGCCGGTTGCCGTGGACCAGATGGAAGAGAACCGGGCCGTCTGGATGCGGGGAATGGCGGTCACGCTCTTCTCCACGCCGTGGTAGCGGAAGCCGCTCAAAGCCGGCACGGCAGACCAGGCCGCCATCGCGCGCGCATAATGATGGCCGCACTCGGCCTCGTCCCATGGGTTACGTCGCTCGCCGTCATATCGGCGCCGGATGTTCTCGATGCACTCCACGCCCTCCCG
>JACQDI010000993.1 GCA_016201195.1 Acidobacteriota bacterium
AATCTGTCCATTGGCCATCCAGGTCGGGTAGCGGCCAAGCAGAACGTACGGGCCAACCTTCAGCCACGCGCAATTCTCCGGCGGACGCTGAACGTTGATGGTGCAGAGCCGCCAGGCGCGGTCAGGCATCTCACTCGACGAAAACACCACTAACTGTCCATCCGACGACCATGCGGGTAGAGACGCTTCTTCATGGGTATGCTCGACGAGCTGCTCAACCCCACTTTGCAAGTTCCAGAGGAATAGATTGAGTTTGCCGCCTTCCATCCCACGCAGGACTATGCGCTTCCCATCCGGGCTTAGTTGGGGCTGGCGGCGCCTCGGCGCGATCAGCCGCCGGTCTGATCCGTCAACCTCGCTGACATAGACATCGTACGCTTTCAAATCGGTGTACTGGGGATTGAATACGGAATAGACGATGTGCCCTGTCAGGGGTGCCATGGGCGTGGGCGTGAGTGTGGGCGGGCGTGGGGTCGCAGTGGGCGGGCGCGGCGTGTCGGTTGGCGGCTGGACGGTTGGGGTTGGCGTGAGCGCCGCCGTGGTTGCCGACGGCGTGGGCGCTATCAAATCTGCGGCGCGAGGTGTCGGGGATACCGGCACGACGAGCGAGTTGGCCGCGTTCTGATTAACGGCCAGCAGGGCGCCGGCGCCAATCAAGCAAACAAACAAGCCAGCCGCTAGGGCCATCCACCGCACGTTAGCCCTGCGACCTGCACCCGCTGTTGGAGGCGGCGGGGTCACAACCGCTTGAGAGGGCTGATCGGTCTTCGCGGCCGAGTCGTCCGGCATTGGCGGCGCTGGCACCGCGCGCGAGACTGGCCGCGGCGCCGGCAGACGAAACCCGCAGTAGCCGCAAAAGGCTGCATCCGCCTCGACGAGCTGTCCGCAGCGGGGACAGGCGACCGTCTCTGACGGCGTTTCAGTGCGTGGGGGGGGCCCGGGTGACCAAGTGCCGTCTGCATAGACGTACCAGCGACCGGTCTGCGCGTTGATGAGCCACGTGCGGCCCTGCGCGTCTTCAAACCAGAGCTTGGTCGCCTCAGCGCGAAACTCTTCCGGACTGATAGCGCCGGCCTCGAGCTTGGATTTTAATTCGGCGTGGAGGCGCTCAAGACGCTCAACCTGAAGCATAGCGTGTTCGACGGCTCCCAGCCTGGGCAGGCACCGGAATTGTAAACTTGATAGGACGCCAAGCCATCCTTAAGCCTCTGATCTCCCGGTGACAATCTCGATGTTGACCGCGCTCACTTTGTACTCGGGGATGAAGGCCACCGGATCTACTGCGTCGTTGGTCAGCAGGTTGGCGGCGGCCTCGGCGTAGTGGAACGGAATGAATACCACGCCGCGGGATGACTTCTCGGTTACACGAGCGCGCAGTTCGATAGCGCCGCGCCGCGAGGAGACCCGCACCCACTGCCCGTCTTCAATATGCAGGTGCGAAGCGTCGGACGGATTGATCTCGACCAGCGGTTCAGGCGCGGCATGATCAATTTGTGAATGCCGCGTGATGGTTCCGCCATGCCAATGGTATAGGACGCGCCCGGTCGTCAGGATGAAGGGGTAATGGGCGTCCGGAGATTCCACAGACGGTTTATAGACGAGCGGATGAAACTTGCCCCGACCGCGCGGAAAGGTATCGGTAAACAGGATGGGCGTGCCCGGATGATCGGTGGTGGGCACCGGCCACTGTAGGCCTTCCGGCTCCAGACGATCATAAGTAATGCCGGCGTAGGCGGGCACGAGCGAGGCCATCTCACGCAGGACCTCGGCGGGCGATTGGAAATCCCAATAGGCGCTGTGGGCCACACCGAGCTTGGTCTCAATACGCTTCGCCAAATCGCAAACAATCGTCCAATCGGGCCGCGCCTGTGCGGGCGGTTCGACGACCATGCGCACACGTTGTACGCGGCGGTCGGTATTGGTAATCGTGCCTTCTTTTTCCAACAGCGAGGCGGCCGGCAGGAACACATCGGCCAACTCTGCGGTCTCGTTGATGAACAGGTCTTGAACAACGAGGAATTCAAGTTTCTGCAGGCATTGGGCCGTATGGTGGAGGTTGGGCTCGGACATCAAGGGGTTTTCGCCCATGATGAACATGGCCTTGACTCGGCCCGCGCCGGCGGCGCTGACAATCTCCGTCGTCGTCAGGCCGCGATTCGCGGCAGGAGCGGCGCCCCACTGGCGGGCGAACTTCTCGACAACCGCCGGGTCGTCGGCCGGCTGATAGCCGGGGTAGTGCCAAGGCATCGCGCCCGCATCCGATGCGCCTTGCACGTTGTTCTGACCGCGCAGAGGGTTCAGGCCGGTACCCTCGCGGCCGATATGCCCTGTGAGCAGCGCCAAATGGATCAGGCTCAGCGCGTTTTCAGTGCCGTGGGTGTGCTCCGGGATGCCGAGCGCCCAGTAGATAACGCCTCGCCGGGCTGTCGCGTACAGGCGCGCCGCGCGCAC
>JACQDI010000978.1 GCA_016201195.1 Acidobacteriota bacterium
CCCACGGTTGCCCCGGGCTGGCCGAAGATGGGATGGTTCGGGAGGTTGAAGAATTCCGAGCGAAAGTCCAGGCGTGTGCGCTCCGTAAAGCGGAACGACTTCGCCATCGCGAGGTCCAACTCCACGATGCCCGGCCCGACCACGTTATTCCGCCCGGTATTGCCGAAGCGGTACGGTCCGACGCCCGATACGAAACCGATGCGGTTCACGAACGCGGCCAGGTTAAACCAGTCGTTCGGCGTCGGGTTGGAAAGCTTCGGCGAGGCGCCCACGGCGTCGGCGCGGCAGGTCGAATCGGTGTTCTGGTAGGTGGCATTACTTTGGCAGCCGACCGAGAACGGGAACGCGCCTTGCAGCGTCAATATGCTGCCCAACTGCCAGCCCCCGAGCAAGGCCTTCACAAACGGGTTGGAGCCCTTGGCGATCGGCAGTTGATAGAGGAACGACGTCGTCCAGCGCTTGCCGAAGTGGAACGCCGAAGGCCCGCGTTCCCCCCGCAGATTGTCGACATTCGCGGGAATGTACGCGTCGCCGGTGGCCTGGCGCACGCCGCTGCCGTTGTCGATCGATTTCTCGTAGCTGAACGAACTCAGCACCGTGAATCCGTGCGCGAAGCGCTGCTGCAAGCGCACTTGCAGCGCGTGATACGACGAGTGGCTCGAGGCGTTGACCAGTTGAATGAATCCCAACTGCGAGAACGGCCGCCGCAGGTTCAGGTTGCCGGGCGGCCCCGGCGGCGGCTCGTTGTAATAGGTGGTCCGATTCAGGTGCACCCCCGACGAGCCGACGTACGTCGTTTCCAGCACCATGTCCTTGGTCAGCGTTCGTTGGACGCCGAAGGACCACTGCGGCACGTACGAGGTCGGATCTCCCCATTCCCAAGCCGGCGTCAGCGTGGATACCGTCAGTACCGGATACGGCCGGCTCCAGGTCTGGTTCGGCGTGAGTTGGTCCGAAGTCAGGGAAATCCGCATCGTGTACGGCTGGTTGCGGGTCACGTCGAACATCGTGTTGCTGATCTCATGCACATAGTAGACCCCGAAGCCGGTGCGGATCACGGTCTTCGGAGTCAGGCTATAGGCCAGACCCAGCCGCGCGGGGCCGAAGTTACGGTAATCGGTCCGGAAGATTCTGTTGCCGAACCTCCCGTCCCGAACGAAAGGAATGGTGGCCGGCAAGGGAAATGGCGGATTGCCTTCATACCGGTCTCCGCTGCCTGCCCGCACCCAGGTCGGAAAGGACGCGTTGGTCCAGGCGAAGTCGATGTTGGAAAAGTGATCATACTTTTCCGAATAGCCTGGTTGCAGCTCATATCGCAAGCCGTAGTTGATGGTCAGCTTCGGGCTGACTTTCCACTGGTCTTGGAAGTAGACGGCGGCGGAATACCCACGGAGGCTTGATACGACCTGCCCCAACTGGCCTTCCGCGAGATTGATATAGCCCAGGAGGAAATCGGCCACCGAGTTCTGCGCGGCTGGAGCGACGCCGGGCAGCGCCGTAAAGGTTCCCCCGAAAGTGAAGCGTCCCCGCGCGACGTCATTGCCGGTCAAGTTGAATCGCGTGCGGACGTACTCTCCTCCGAACTTGAAGCTGTGCTTGCCCTTGTTCCACGAAAAGTTGTCCGTCCATTGGAGCAGCGTGTCCCAGTTGGAGTATGGACCATTGGCGGGATCGCCCACCCCGGTGAACTGGCTCATGGTGAAGAACGGGATGCCGTAGAACAGCGGGATGTCGGTAAGGGCGGGAATTTTGAGCTGTCCCACAATGTCCCATGCCGGATTGAAGGTGTGGAGATTCCCGTTGACGGCCTCCAGCCGGCTGACGCCGAACTTGAATTCGTTCACCTTGTTGGGGCCGCGCACCCAGGTATGCCCCAACATGCTCTGATGGGTCAACGTAGTATTGACCGTGCCCTGTTGAGGAATATTCGCGGGAATGTATTGCGGCTCGTTGCCGTGGCTATAGCGGAACTGGAAGCTCGAGGTTGCGTTTTGCGCCCAGTCCACGCGCGCCAGCTCCTGATCGTTGCCCGCAGTCGCGCCTTCATTGCTCCGGAAATCGTTGGCGTACCCCCTGGTGATGTTGTTCGGCAGGGGGACGTAATTAAACAGAGCAGCGGAAACCGTGGAGATGCGGTTGGCCGGGATGACGTTGCCGGGGAACGGACTGACGGACGCAACCCTGGCGCCATCGGCCGAGAGAACTCGTGTCGCAGGGTCGTAGATCGTTGTGCTCGAGCCCGCAAAATTGCCCGTCCGGTCGGATGCGAAAGGCACCGTCGAAAGGAACGTCAGCGCTTTGCGCTGCCGCAGGCCCTCGTAGTTGAAGAAGTAGAAGAGCTTGTTCTTTCCGTTCAAGACCTTCGGGATCACAATTGGGCCGCCCAGAGTGCCGCCGAATTGATTCCGCTTGAACGGCACGATGGGCGCCGTGGGGCTGTCGAAGAAATTCTTGGCGTCCAGGTTCGAGTTACGCAGAAATTCGAACAGCGATCCGTGATGCTCGTTGGCGCCGCTCCTGGAGATCACGTTCACCTGGCCCATGTTGTGGCCGAACTCGGCGGTGTAGGTGCCGGTCTCCACCTTGAATTCCTGCAACGCATCAACGGACGGCTGGAACAAGTACGTCCCGTAGTTGGGGTCGGTATTTTCGATGCCGTCCAGGGAGTAGTGGTTATATTCCAGCCGCTGGCCGGACAGGTTCAGTTGAAAGTTGCTGCGGTCCCCGCCCCCGCGGGCCTGGGCGATCGAGTTGGACGGGCCATAGGTTGTCGCCCCGGGAACCAGCGAGGCCAGTTGCAGATAGTTGCGTCCGTTGAGCGGCAGTTCCTGGATGCGCTTGTTCTCGATCACCGTGCCGATGGTGGTTGTTTCCGTTTCGAGCGTGGGGGCCGCCGCCTCGACTTCCACCGTTTCTGAAACATTGCCGACTTCGAGCGTGAAGTTCAGGCGGGCTACCTGATTCACCTGTACCTCGATGTTATTGCGCACTTCCGCCTTGAAGCCGGTCATGGTGACCCGAATCGAGTAGACACCCGGAGCGAGGGACGGCGCGTCGTAGACTCCCGCCGAATTGGTCGCCAACACGCGCTGCAAGTTCGTGCCCAGGTTGGTGATGGCGACGGTTGCCCCGGCCACCACTGCGTTCGTCGGGTCGGATACCGTGCCGGTGATTTCCGCCGTGGGCGTCTGGGCCCAGGCCAGGGACGAAAGCAGAAACACGCACAGACTGCGTCTAAACATGGACGCCTCCTACATCCTCAGGCGGCAAACGACGCCGACATCGTCGCAGTACCACATCGCTCCTTGCCAGATGGTCATGCCGTGCGGCAAGGGATCGGTGTCGCCCAGTTGAATCTTCTCGACAATCCCCCCGGTATCCGGGTCGTGCTTGAAGAAGGCGTTCAGATTGGAGTCGGTGCACCACAGCCATTTCCCTTCCCAGCCGATGCCGTGCGGCCGGTTGGCCGCAGTGTCGAACTTCTTCTCGACGATCCAGTTCTGGGGATCCAGACGATAGATCGTCCGCGAAGGGGGCACCGCCATCCAGAGTTTGCCGTCCCTCCACTCCTGGCCGTGAGCGCCGGTCCCCACAGCTCGCGATCCCAACAACTGTCCCTGCTGGAACCCTCCCACCTCCTGCCCCTGTGCCCGCTTTTTCGTCTTCGCCGGGGTTGAACGCGGCGCCAGCGGGCTGCTGCGGGCGGGCGGATCTCCAACCATCCGGTAGATCACCCCCGCCCCGGGGGTGAAATACTTGGCGATCGTCTTGCCGGTTTTGGCGTCGGCGCGGACGATCTCGCGGCTGTAGGTCGAACCGATCCAGATCGATTCGCCGTCAAAGGTGATGCCGCTGGCCCGGTCCGCCTCCGTGTCGAGAGCGCGCAGGACCTTGCCGTCCTTGTAGCTCACCAGATACGCCCGGTTGTCGCCCTGGTCCATGATCCACAATCCCTCGCTGGTGGCCTGCAATCCGTTCGGCTTCGGGCCGGGGGACTTGAAGACCGTTTCTACTTTTCCGATGGGCCGGCTCTTGACCCCGTTGAGGGCCGGCACAGCCCCGAAGGCCGGCGCCGCTGTTGCAAGCGCGATAAAGTCTCTACGTCTCATGATGCAATCCTCCTTCTAAATAAGTTGCATTCACCCTATCATGGTTTATCGTATTCTAGCGGGCAAGTACAAGGACAAGGGTCTCTCGGTGGTCGGTGTTTCAATGGACAAGAAGGGCTGGCCGGTGGTGCGCCCTACCCGGGGGTGCTGGGCAATGAGGAAACAGCCTCGCCGCATCGTGTCCACGCACACGGGGCTGGCCAGCAAGGACGAGATCGAGAGTGCGATAAAGGCACTTTTATAGCCCATGGGCCGCGGTTCCTCTGTGGTCGGGTGGCTGGGTTGCCGAGGATCCTGCTGGTCTTTGTTCGCAACAAAGTTAGAATAGAACTGTGGATGGCATCCTGGTTGTCGACAAGCCCGAGGGCATCACCTCGCACGACGTGGTCCACCGCCTTCGCCGGCTCACCGGGATCCAGAAGATCGGCCACCTGGGGACGCTCGATCCCATCGCCACCGGTGTGTTGCCGGCGGCTCTCGGCCGCGCCACCCGCCTGGCCCAGTTCTTTCTGCATCGCGACAAGACCTACGAAGCGGTGATCCGCTTCGGCTTCGCCACCGACACCTACGATCGCGACGGCGAGCCTCTGGGCGAGGAGCAACCGGTCACTCTCGATCCCACGCAGCTCGAGGAGCTCCTGTCCGCTTACCGGGGCGAGTTCGAGCAGGTTCCGCCGCCGGTGTCGGCCAAGAAAGTCCACGGGGTTGCCGCTTACAAGCTGGCGCGGCAGCACCGACCAGTGGAGCTGGCGCCGATCAAGGTGCGGGTGGACGAATTCGTGTTGCTCGGCGTCGACGGCTGCCGCGCGCGAGTGCGCGTGCGCTGCTCGGCCGGCGCCTACCTGCGGGCGCTGGCTCACGAGATGGGGCAGAAGCTGGGCGTGGGAGCCCACGTCGAGAACCTTCGCCGCACCGCGGCCGGCGAGTTTACCTTGGAGATGGCGCGCACGCTCGACCAGATTCGCGACCTGGCCGAGCAGAACCGCTTGGCCGAGGCCCTCATTCCCGCCGCCCAGTTGCTCCCGGAAGCGCCCGCCGAGCACGTTGACCCCGTTACCGCCGCCCAGATTCTGCACGGCCGGGACTTCCGGGTCTCGCCGTTTCGCGTCCGCCAGGGCGCGCGCCTGGTGAAGGCCATCGATGCCCAGGGGCGCCTGCTGGCTATCGGGGAGGTCCGCCTCCCGCATCTGTATCATCCGATTGTAGTGCTGTGATTCTCCCATGCCTGAAACTCCATCCACCGAGCGACCGGATTTCTACTGCCCGCAGTGCGACCGGCCGGTGGAAAAGCCGTTGCGCTGCGGCGATTGCGGTTCTCTCATCTGTCGCGAATGTGGCGCGCCCCTCGAGCAGGCCGATGAGCTGGGCATCGGGTAGAACCCAGGCAGCCCTGGCGCTGGCCTTCGTTCTCCTGTCGAGCGCCTGCCGCAAGCAGGAACCGTCTCGCGCCCCGGCCATCGGGGAAGGCTACGTAGCTCCCGAGACGCTAAGCCTGCGCAAGGAAATCCCGCTCAACTCCGGCACGGTGACCACCGTGAAACGCAGCGAGCGCGTCGAGATTCTTCAGCACCGGCGCCGCTTCGTCAAGGTTCGCACGGCGTCGAACCAGGAGGGCTGGACCGAGCAGAGCCAGCTCCTCACCCCCGAGGTCTACGCCCAGATCGCCCAGATGGCCAAGGACGCCGCCGGCCTGCCCTCCTGGGGCTCTTTCCGGGCCCGGGACAAGCTGAACCTTCACATGGAGCCGC
>JACQDI010000979.1 GCA_016201195.1 Acidobacteriota bacterium
CCTCGATCGAGGCGCGGCCCTCCGGCAGCCAGATCTCGTCCTCGCCGCGTGTGTAGTAAAAGTAGTCGCCGGAGGACCAGGTGATGCGGGCCAGGGCGCCGGCGGGCGCATACGAGAGCCCGTCTGAGCCTGCCACGTAGACACGCGCGGGCTGATTGGTCTTGACGCGCAGCCCGCCCCATCCGACTACGTCAACCGGGAAAGAGATTTCCCGGGCCAAGGTGCTTTCCGGCGGGGAGTTGCCCTCGGGCAGGCGCATGCCGGCGTAGAGCTTCACGGTCGCGGTCGCGCTGCCCTTGGACCGTGGACGCCAGTTGAGACTGAAATAGCTGACGCCGGGACGCGCGGGGAAGCGGTCGGTGGGGCCGTCCTCGCCCAGCCGGCCGATCACCTTCACATCGATGGGCTGCGTTGCCTCGTTGCGAATCAGGACCGGGAGGTTGTAGAGAGTGTCGACCCCGAGGCGCAGGCGGGTGGGCTTTTGGATCACCTCCAGCTTCCCTTCCCCGACCTGTAGCTTCAAGACCTCGGGCAGGTCGACCGACCACAAGTCCAATTCGGGGGCGGGGCGCTCCCGCAGGTCGCGCGTCACCTCGAGGCGGAACGGCCCGGCGCGACGGACCAGCAGCCGGATGAAGTCGGGGTAACTGAAAGGTCCCGGTGAATCGACGGCCGTGGCGCCTTGGCGGGAGGCCTCGAAAGTGTATTCGTGGAGGGTGGGGGCTTGCTGGCTCCACGCGGCGATCCACACCAGCGCAGCGAAACTCAACACAAGGATCGATCGCATACGGCTGCATTATACTACCCGCATGAACCTGAACCACGCCCGCGAGTGGATCGCGAAATCCCAAAACATTGTCGGCTTCACAGGGGCGGGGATCTCCACCGAATCGGGCATCCCGGATTTTCGCAGTCCCAACGGCGTGTGGGCGCGCAACCGGATGATCGAGTTCGACGAATTTGTGTCCAGCCGGGCCGGGCGGATCGAATACTGGCGGCAGAAGGTGGAGAGCTGGCCGGCCATGCGCGACGCCAAGCCTAACCCCGGTCACCTTGCGTTTGTGGAGCTGGAGCGGCGAGGCAAATTGCGGGCGATGATCACGCAGAACATCGACGGGCTGCACCAGCGGGCCGGGCAGAGCCCGGAGCTGGTGATTGAGCTGCACGGGACGACGGCCGAGGCGGCTTGTTTGTCGTGTAGGGGCCGGATTCCGATCGACGACGCGATCCGGCGGATCGAGGCCGGCGATCCGGCGCCCGAGTGCGAGAAATGCGGAGGGCTGCTGAAGCCCGCGACGATCTCGTTCGGGCAGGCGATGCCGGAGCGGGAGATGGCGCGCGCGGCCGAGGTCTCGCGGGCGTGCGAGGTCTTTCTCGCGGTGGGGTCGTCGCTCGTGGTGCAGCCGGCGGCGCTGTTGCCGGCGATTGCGAAGAGAGCCGGCGCCAGGTTGATCATTGTCAACCGGACGGCTACACCTCTTGACGATATGGCAGACCTGGTGCTTTGCGACGAGATCGGGCGGGTGCTGCCGGCACTGGTTTAGCGTGGGGCGGAACTTGCAACCTCTGATGGGGCAATGATACAACCGGCGGTGTGAAGAGTCATTGGATTTCGCGAGTAACGATCATGTTGGTCTTCCCGCCGCTGGCGGCGGCCCAGAAGCCCGCGATTCTGGCTGTCTTCGCCCATCCCGACGACGAGACCACGGTAGGACCGCTGCTGGTGCGCTATGCCAAGGCCGGTCATCCGGTTTACCTGGCCACGATTACCTCGGGGCAAAAAGGGGTCACCCCTCACGGCGGGATTCCGGCAGGGGACGAATTGGGGGCTGCCCGTGAGAAGGAGCTGCGGTGCGCTTGCCAGGCGCTCGGGATTCACGAGCCGCTCTTGCTCCAGTTTCAGGACCAGGGAATCTCCGTACCGCCGGCGATGGACAAGATCCGCGCCCGGCTGCGGGAGATCGTCAATGAGGTGAAGCCCGCGGTGATGATCACCTGGGGGCCGGACGGGCTCACCGGGCACCCGGATCACCGGATGGCGTCGAGCCTGGCCACCGAAGTATTCCAGCAACGCGCGCCGCTGGCCCACCGGCCACGGAAGCTCTACTACGTAGCCTGGCCGGAGAGCAAGTTCGTCAACCCGCCGCCCCCGTTTGACCGGCGGCCGCCGGGGACGGTCGCCGACGTGTTTGTCACCACCGAGGTGGACGGCAATGCGTACCTGGAGCCCGCGCGGAAGGCGCTCCAGTGTCACAAGACGCAATACCAGCCGGCCCAGATGGAGGCGATGTTCGACCTGACGGCAAAGGCGCAGGAGGGCAAGGTCTTCCTGCGCCTGGCCTTGACCGATCTTCGCAGACCGAGCGGCCGCGAACGGGATATTCTTGAGGGGGTCCAGTGAAGATCACGGCAATTGAAGCGCACCCTCTGCGGGTGGAGTTGCGCGAGCCGTTCGCCTTCTCGCAGTGGACGTTCCACCAGCGGCAGACGACGTTGGTCGAGGTGCGGACCGACCAGGGCGTCACCGGGTGGGGCGAGGCCTATGGGCCGGCCCTGCCCAACGCCTCGGCAGTGCGCGATTTCTTCGCGCCGATGCTGATGGGGCGCGATCCGCGGGACACCGAGGCGCTGTGGCATTTCCTGTTTGCGCGGAGCCTCGACTACGGGCAGAAGGGGACGATGCTGGCGGCGATCAGCGCGCTGGACATCGCCTTCTGGGACATCAAGGCCCGCGCCGCAGGTGTGCCGCTGTATCGGTTGCTCGGCGGCGCGGAAACGGAGTCGATCCCGTGCTATGCCACCGGCTTCTACTTCGGCGGCGACGAGAAGCTGGAGACGCGATTTGCGCGCGAGGCGGAGGGGTATCTGGCCGAGGGATTCACGGCCATGAAGATGAAGGTGGGGTTGGGCGTGGAGCGCGACGCGGTGCTCGTGGCCGCCGTGCGCCGGGCGATCGCGTCGAGCGCGCGGCTGATGATCGACGCGAACCACGCTTACACGGCCACCGAGGCGATTGCGCTCGGCCGCATGGTCGAGCCGCACCACATCGGCTGGTTTGAGGAGCCGGTTTCGCCGCTCGACATCCGCAGCTACCTGGAGGTGAAGCGGCGGATCACGATTCCCATCGCCGGGGGCGAAGCCGAGTACACGCGCTTCGGCTTCGAGCCGCTGTTGCGCCGCCGCGCGGTGGACTACGCCCAGCCGGAACTGTGCGCCTGCGGTGGCATCAGCGAGGGAATGAAGATCGCCACACTGGCCTCGATCTACGGCGTGCACGTGACGCCGCACGCGTGGGGGTCGGCGGTGGGCCTGGCGGCCGCGCTGCATTTTTACGCCGCGCTGCCGGGGCCGCCGGCGACACTCACGCCGCCCCAGAAGCTGATCGAGTGCGACCGCACGGAGAATCCGCTGCGGGCGGAGATTGTGGAGGCGCCGGTGCGGTTCCACGGTGGCCGGCTCTACGTGCCGCAGGGGATGGGACTGGGCGTGGAGGTTCGTTCAGCCGCCTTGCCGCGGTTCCAGTAATCAAGTCAGACCTAGCCCCAGCTACATCCCGCGACGCAAGGGCTGGGCCTGACCGGCCGCTGAGTTCCTCAATCTCTCAATTCTCGGTGGTGTATCATTGGATAACATGAAACGCCGCGTCCTGTTGTGGCTGGCGCCGGGCTGCCTGCTGGCGGCGACGGATCCCAAGGCCGTCGACTTCAACCGCGACATCGCGCCCATTCTGTCCGACACCTGCTTCACCTGCCACGGGCCGGACGAGAAGCAACGAATGGCCGGCCTGCGGCTGGATAGCAAGGAGGGCGCGCTCGCCAAGATCGTCCCCGGCGACGCGGCCAACAGCAAGCTGTATCAAAAGATCAGCTCCACCGACAAAGCCTTGCGGATGCCGCCGCTTGCCTCCGGGCGCTCGCTGACCGCGGCGCAGATCGACCTGATCCGCCGCTGGATCGACCAGGGCGCCAAGTGGGAGACGCACTGGGCCTATGTGGCGCCCCAGCGGCCCGCCCTTCCCCCGGTGAAAAACGAAGCCTGGGCGCGCAATCCCATCGACGGCTTCGTCCTGTCGCGGCTCGAGCGGGAAGGGCTGAAGCCTTCCGCCGAAGCCGATAAGACAACGCTCGCTCGCCGGCTGACCCTCGACCTGACCGGCCTGCCTCCCACTCCCGCGGAGGTCGACGCGTTCCTGGCCGATCGTTCTCCCGACGCCTACGAGAAGCTCGTGGACCGGCTCTTATCCTCGCCGCGCCACGCCGAACGACTGGCCATGCAGTGGCTCGACGTCGCCCGCTACGCCGACACCCATGGGTATCACATCGACAGCCACCGCGACATGTGGCCCTGGCGCGACTGGGTGATCCGCGCCTTCCAGCGCAACCTGCCCTTCGACCAGTTCATCGTCGAACAGCTCGCCGGCGACTTGCTGCCCGGCGCCACGCTGGACCAGAAGGTAGCCACCGGCTTCAACCGCAACCACATGATCAACTTCGAGGGCGGCGCCATCCCCGAGGAATATCAGAACGAGTACGTGGTGGACCGCGTGGAAACCACATCCGTCGCCTTCCTCGGTATGACCATGGGGTGCGCCCGCTGCCACGACCACAAATACGATCCCATCAAGCAGAAGGAGTTTTACCGATTTTACGCCTTCTTCAACACCATCCCTGAGAAGGGTCTCGACGGGCGCAAGGGCAACGCCGAGCCGATCGTGCAGCTCCCCGATGGCGAACAGAAGCAGAAACTCGACGAGCTGACCGCCGCCATCGCCGCCAAGGAAAAGGCGATACCCCCCGAAGCCGATCTCGCGGCCATGCAGGCCGATTGGGAGAAAACCCGGGTCATCGCCGTAGCGACGCGCGAATCGCTCGCCGCCCACTATGAGATGGATGGTCACCTGGCCGATACCTCGGGCCACTATCTGCACGCCAAGGTTGCGCGGGGCACGCCGGGGTTCACCAATGGCTCGGTCGGCCGCGCTGCGGACTTCGACGGGGAGACCCACGTCCAGCTCGGCGATACTGGATCGCCCGAGGGCGATCGCTTCTCCCTGGCCGTGTGGCTGCGGCCCACCGGCAAGCTGGAGATGACCGCGCTCCAGAAGCTCGATCCCCAAGACCGTCGCGGATACGAAATCTCCTTCGATGAGTTCGAGAAGGTGCCCGACCTCAAGCGCGGCGCGCACCTCTACGTGCGGCTGATTCACCAGTGGCCGGACGACCGGATCGAGATCCGCACCCGGGAGCGGCTGATCCAGTCCGAGTGGCGCCAAGTTACCTTCACCTGGGACGGATCCGGGAAGGCCGCAGGCCTGAAGCTTTACTTCGACGGCAAGCTCGCTGACGTCGAAGTGCTGCGAGACCGCCTTTCCAGCCCGATCGCCAACTCGAGCCCCATCGAGATCGGCGACAACTCCGTGCGCAACCGCTACAAGGGCCAGATGGACGACTTGCGCGTCTACCATCGCCTGCTCCGCGCGGCCGAGATCGAGCACCTGGCCGTTCACGAGCCCATCCGGGCGCTGCTGGCCGCCGGCCCCGCCAAGAGCAGCCGGGAGCAGAAGGAGCGCAAGGAAAAACTGCGCGAGTATTTCCTGACCTACGACGCGCCGGAGCCGCTGCGGAAGCTGCACGCCGAGCTGAAAAACCTCAAAGCCGGGAAGGAGGATCTGGACAAGGTCATCCCCACCGTGATGGTGATGGAGGAGATGAAGAAGCCGCGCGAAACTTTCGTGCTCGGGCGCGGCGATTATCGCAACAAGGGCGAGAAGGTGACGCCGGGCGTTCCCGCGGTGCTGCCGCCGCTTCCGCCGGGTGCGCCGCTTAACCGTCTGACACTGGCGCGGTGGCTGGTCGACCCGTCGCATCCGCTCACGGCGCGTGTCGCGGTCAACCGCTACTGGCAACTGTATTTCGGACTGGGCTTGGTGAAGACCGCCGAGGATTTCGGGTCGCAGGGCGAGCCACCCAGCCACCCCGAGCTGCTCGACTGGCTGGCCACCGAGTTTGTCCGCAGCAACTGGGATCTGCGGGCGCTGGAGCGTCTGGTTGTCACTTCTGCGACCTACCGGCAGTCCTCGCGGATCAC
>JACQDI010000980.1 GCA_016201195.1 Acidobacteriota bacterium
ATCTCCAGCGTTCGCTCCCCCGCCTCGTCGAGCGGGCAATACTTGCGGATCCACCGCGCCGGCAACTGCGCGTTGTAGCAGCCCCGCGCCTTCTGCACCTCCCGCGCCCGCGCCACCCGCGCCCGGATCTCCGCCGACCCCTCCGCCGCCCCGTCCGACCGCATCTCCTTGTACCGCACCGCGGGAACCTCAATATGAATATCGATCCGGTCCAGCAGCGGCCCCGAAATCTTCCCCACATACCGCTGGATCAGCGGCGGCGTGCACCGGCACTCCCGCGTCGAGTCCCCGTAATACCCACAGGGGCACGGATTCATCGCCGCCACCAACATGAAACGCGCCGGAAAGGTGAGCGTCATGTTCGCCCGGGCGATCGTCACGCTCCCCTCCTCAATCGGCTGCCGCAGCACCTCCAGCGCGTTGCGCGGAAACTCCGGCAGCTCGTCCAGAAACAGCACCCCGTTATGCGCCAGGCTCACCTCCCCCGGCTTGGGCACCCCGCTTCCGCCCCCGATCAGCCCCGCGTCGGACACAATATGATGCGGCGCCCGAAACGGCCGCTCCTGCAAGACCCCCTCGCCGTGCCCCAACACCCCCGCCACGCTGTGCACTTTGGTCGTCTCAATCGCCTCGGCGAACGTCAGCTCCGGCAGAATCCCCGCCAGCCGCCGCGCCAGCATCGTCTTGCCCGATCCGGGCGGCCCGATCATCAATAGGTTGTGCGCCCCCGCCGCCGCCACCTCCAGCGCCCGCTTCGTCGACTGCTGCCCCTTCACGTCCCGGAAATCCACGCCCGTCCCGCTCCCCGCCGCCCGCCGCGTCGCGCCATGGCTCACGGCGGGAAATTCCTCCCACTTTCCGATCCGCTCCACTACCTCGCCCAGGCTCTTCACCCCGTGCACGCGGATCCCTTCCACCACCGCCGCCTCGGCCGCGTTCGCCGCCGGCAGCACCACCTCCCGGATCCCCCGCTGCCGCGCGCACACCGCAATCGACAGTGCCCCCCGAATCGGCCGCACCCCGCCATCGAGCGACAGCTCCCCGATCAGCAGGCAGTTCTCCAGGCTCTGCGGCGCGAGCGTCCCCATCGCCCCCAGAATCCCCACCGCCATCGGCAGGTCGAACCCCGCCCCCTCCTTGCGCACGTTCGCCGGCGCCAGGTTGATCGTGACCGCCTTGTTGGGATATCCGAATCCGCAGTTGATCAGCGAGGACTTAATTCTCTGCTGGCTCTCCCGGACCGCTACGTCCGGCAGCCCCACCGTCACGAACTCCCTCGCCGACCCCATGTACATGTCGACTTCCACGTCGATCAGATGCGCGTCGATGCCGTACACCGCGGCACTGCGCGTCTTGAATAACGCCATACACGTAGTAGCTCCCCCACACGCAAACCAGGGCCATTATCAGAAAAATCGTCGCAATTTTTCCCATCGTCCCAACAAATTATACTCCATTCTCGCCGTACCCCCAAGAAAATGCGCCGCCTCCGCCAACAGTCCTTGGCAAGGCTTGGCGGCAGCAAATTTGCTACGGGTAAGTGATTGATTCTACTGAACTGGAAAAGATGCAAATTTGCATCTTTTTGCTTTTGCCACGAGCTACCAAGCCAACAGCCTATTTCAAGTGTGCAGGAAGTGCAAATTTGCACTCCGGACGGCTCAGCAGAATCAACGACTTGGCCGACTGCAAATTTGCAGTCGGAAGGTTCCGCCACGGGGCCCAAGGCCCCACTGCGGGGCAGGGCGGCGCCCGGCCGACGGTGGGAACTCAACACAGGGTCATAGGAGGCGCATCCGCTCCCTCACGGTCGCGGCTCAGGAAGCACTTGCTGGCGCACGCGGGAGTTGCCCGTGCTGAGAGGCGCCGCCAAATCAGCGCGTCAGTCCGGTGGTCCAGTTGAGTGTCACGGTGATGGGGACGGGTCCCTCATCCAGGCTCTCGAGGAAGAAGAACTTGCGGCCGTCGCCGGTAACGGCGTACTGGTTGCCGGTGGGATTCACGCGCAGCGGAACCGCGAACAACTCGCGCGGCAGCCCTGCCTCCGGCGTCGCGGCCGGCTTGATATCCATGGCCATCACTTTGGCTTCGAGCGTAAGGTAGAACAGCTCTTTGCCGTCTTTCCTCCACAGGGGCTGGCAGCCGGAGCTATTGGAGATCTGCCGCCGCTCGGTGAAGCCGGGGAAGGATGCGACGTAGACCTCCCAGCGTCCGGACTCGCTCGAATTGTAGGCGACCCAGCGGCCGTCGGGAGAAACCGCCGGCTGGTCTTTGTCGAATTCGCTCTGGAACAGCAGCACGGGTTTCCGATCAGGCCCAGA
>JACQDI010000973.1 GCA_016201195.1 Acidobacteriota bacterium
GGGAGAAGGGGAGAACGAATATGCTTCGCAGTAAACAGCGAGTGGGATATGATAACGATGCTTTGCTGAACGCCAGGTCCAAGACCGCGCCGCATGTTTCCAATTTGCAGAGCACCGAGGTGAAAAGCGAAATGAGCACCGGCAAGTTCCGATGGTTCGCCCAGCTCCTGCTCGTTTTATTATTCGCAGCCTCGCTATTGTCCGGCCAGCCGCCCGCCGGCAAAGAAAGGCACCTGCTATACGTCGCGAGCCCAGGCATTCGCAACTACGAGGAATATGGCGGCGTGGGCATCCTCGTCTTCGACATCGACGACGGATACCGGTTCGTCAAGCGCATCCCGACCTGGGATGTCCCGTCCGGCCAAAAGTCTGAGAACGTCAAGGGCATCGCTGCAAGCGCGAAGACCGGCCGGGTCTACGTCACCACCATAAATCGGATGATGGCTCTCGACGCCGTCACGGGCAAGAAGTTATGGGACAAGACATACGAAGGCGGCTGCGACCGGCTGGCGATCTCCCCCGACGGCAGGATACTCTACGTGCCGCAGCTCGAAGGGCCGCTCTGGCAGGTCGTCAACGCGGCCACCGGGGCCGTCATTACGAAGATCGAGACCAAGTCCGGTTCGCACAATACGGTCTACTCTCCCGATGGCACGCGCGTCTATATGGCCGGCTTGAAGTCCCCGGTTCTTTCCGTCGCCGAAACCAGGAGTCATAAGATCGCCAGCACCGTTGGCCCGTTCGCGAACTTCATCCGTCCGTTCACCGTCAACGGAAGCAACACGCTCTGCTTCGTGAACGTAAATGGCCTGCTTGGGTTCGAAGTGGGCGACGTGCGCACCGGCAAGAAGCTCTATCGTGTCGAGGTCCAGGGGTACCAGCAAGGCCCCGTCAAGCGCCATGGGTGCCCCAGCCACGGCATCGCTTTGACCCACGACGAAAAGGAACTCTGGGTGGTCGACGGAGCGAACGACTTCGTGCACATCTTCGACTCGACCGTGATGCCTCCCAAACAGACCACGAGCGTCAAACTCCGCGACTTCCCCGGCTGGATCAGCTTCAGCATGGACGGTCGATACGCCTACTCTTCCACCGGAGAGATCATCGACGTGAGCACGAAAAAGATCGTGGCCGCGTTGCAGGATGAAACCGGGCGCCAGGTGCAGAGCGAGAAGCTGCTCGACCTCGTGATCGCGAACGGGAGGGTCGTTCGTGCGGGAAATCAATTCGGCGTCGGAATGAAGCAGAAGTGAATGGAATCATCTTTTGCCTGGTCGCCCTCTCGGGCGCAGCGTTCGCTCAGAAGCCGCCCACAAACGCCACGCGGTTCTTCGACGCCCGCGTCGCGCCGATCTTGAGCAAACGCTGTCTCGGCTGTCACAACGAGGAATTGAAGGACGGCAACATCTCGTTCCTGGACCGCGATAGTCTCCTCAAGGGCGGCAGCCGCGGCCCGGCGCTGGTGCCCGGGAAGGCCGAGGAAAGCGCACTGATCCGCGCCGTCCGTCAAGACGGAGACCTCAAAATGCCTCCGGGACCCAAACTCTCCCCGCGGCAGATCGCTACTCTTACGGAATGGATCAACCGCGGCGCCCCCTGGGGAACGAAACTGCGCCCAAAACGCTGATAGCTCTTGCTTCCTGCATCATGACGCATCACGCTGCTCGCCGTAGAACCGGCACACCCGCCTCACCGGACACTCCTCGCATAACGGCTCCGAGCGCTTGCACACCTCCTGCTAATCTGCGCGAGCCGGCACATGGACTGCGGTACCCTACAGTTTATGCCAAAGGTGAACGCCCAGGAATTGACGGCCTTGACGCGGAGAATCTTTGCGGCGGCAGCGGTGCCGCCGGAGGTGGCCCACCGGGTCGCCGAGTCGCTGGTCGAATCAAACCTCGCCGGACACGACTCGCACGGGGTGATCCGCGTGCCGCAGTATCTGGAGATGCTGGGCGACGGGCGCATCAACCCCCGGGCCGAGCCGCGCGCCGTGCGCGAGACCCCGAGCACAGCGGTGGTCGACGGCGGCTGGCAATTTGGTCAGGTGGCTGCGCGGCACGCCATGGACCTCGCCCTGGCCAAGGCCTCCCAAAGCGGCGTCGCGGTGGCCCAGCTTTACCAGAGCGGGCACATCGGCCGGCTCGGCGAATACGCCGCCCAGGCACTGACGCGAGGTATGATTGGCATCGTCAGTACTAATAACCACGGCGGCGGCCAGGTGCTTTCTCCGTTCGGAGGCACGGCTCGCCGCATGTCGCCGAGCCCCATCGCCATCGCTGTTCCCGGCGGACCGGAGTTTCCGCTCGTGCTCGACATGACCACCAGCGTGACCGCCGAGGGCAAGGTGCGCGTGAAGCGCGCGCGCGGCGAGAGTCTCCCGGAGGGCTGGATCATCGACGCCGCGGGGCGTCCCTCGACCGACCCTGCCGACCTTTACGGGCCGCCACCCGGAAGCCTGACGCCGCTGGGCGGCGCAGCGGCCTACAAGGGTTTCGGACTGGCGTTCATGATCGATATCCTCTCCGGGGCCCTCGGCGGGGCCGGTTGCAGCCGGGCCGATCCGCCGCCCCTGCGCGGCAACGGCGTGTTCCTCGAA
>JACQDI010000974.1 GCA_016201195.1 Acidobacteriota bacterium
CGAGATCGCCGCCCGCGGCCCCGCCCCTCCTCCCCCTCAAACAAAATCTTAAAATAATGTTTGGAGTTTGGCCCGTTTCGTGCTAAAACATTCAATGGGCGAATTGTAGTAGGCGGTAAGCCGCCCGCTACAATTCGTCCGAAGGTTTCACTGGGACCCAGTAGTTCAATTCAATTACGAGGTGCCAACATGGCGAAGAAACCGGCGAAGAAGGCCGCCAAGAAGAAGAAGAAGTAAGACAACTCAGGCCATCTCAACGAAATGAGTCGGGCAGCCCGTAAGGGCTGCCCGATTTTTTTGTAGGGGATCAGACCGTGATGGAAACGCCGAGCTGCTGACCCGCCGCGCGGGCGATCAGCGCCTTCAACGTCTCCCCCGTCTCCGGCCACACGAAGGTCCGCTGCCCCTCGGACCATTCCAGCTTGAAGCTTTTCGAAAGCGCTGACACCCAGATCTGGCGCACCGGCGTATTGGGACTGATCACAAACCGCGCCGGCGGCTCTTCAAACTCAAGGGACAGGTTGCCGGCGTTATAGTCGATTTCAAAATCGTGCTCCTCCGACGCCTCCAGCAGCGCCCTGCGCACCTCTTCCAAGGCCTCGTCAGCAACGCGCTTGAAAACCTGTTCGTCCATCATGGTGGGCTCCCTGGGCCGGCTAAACTAACAGTCCGTGGCAAAAGTAGAAGATGGCAAATTCGCCACCTTCCCGGTTCAGCAGAATCAATCACTTACCCGTGGCAAATTTGCTACCGGCAGGTTTTGCCACGGGCCCCTAATCTAAGGGTTCATCGTGTAATACCGTTGGAACGGCCCGATGTTCGGATAGAACGCGCGTGCGCGATAAATCTCCGCCACCTGCCGGATGTGCCCCAGGTCGTGCAGCGCAAACTCGTTCAGTAATTCCCCAACGGTGATCGTCCCCAGCTCCTCGTGCCTCCCGCTGCGCTCCAGTACCCCGTCCGAAAGCCCCTTCAGCCAATCCAGTGTCTCCCGGCGCCGCGCGGCGAATCTCTCGAGTTGTTCCGCCGCGTCGAAGGATACGCCCGATCGAAACAACGCGAGCTGGTCATAGTAGGGCAACAGCGGCGCTTCCTGCTCGATCATCGCCCGGAAGCGGTTTCTGAAGCCAGCCACCTCGACTTCGGCCAGGTGCGCCAGCACCATGGTGATCGACCACCGGTCAGGCGCCGGCTTCCAGTCCATCTGCTCCCGTGTGGCCGCACCCAGCATGCCCCGCAGGATGGCCGGCGTCTGCTCCAGCACGGCGATGCTTGCCGATTCCATCGCACCATTGTAGCGCAGGGCCGGCGTCCGTTAGCCCAACCCGTACCCGTGCCTCGCGATCCGCTTGCCTGACTCGCGGTGCCCCTCCGGCGACATCTCGTGCACCCCGGTCGCGTCCACCCAGCGGTTGTAGAAGTTGAACAGGCCGCAGACGTTGATCGCATCGTAGATCGCCTCGTCGCTCCACCCGGCGGCGTGCAGCGCGTCCACCTCGGCTTGGTCGATCCCCGCCGCGTTCCTGTTGACCTTCTCGACAAACGCCAGCAGCGCCTTCTCCGGCTCCGGAATCGGAGCAGTCCGGTAGTCGGCCAGAACGGCATCGACCTTGGCCTGATCGCCCAGCAATTCCGCCGCACCTGCGGCGTGGGTTCCGATTCAGAACGGGCAGTGGTTTTGGAGAGACGTAAACGCCGCGATCAGCTCCCGCAGGCCCGGGCTCAGGGGCGAAGGACCACGCATGACGGCTTGGGTGAAGCGCGAAAGGTGCTCCGTAGCCTCCGGCTTGAAGGCAAACAGGTGAAAGATCCCCGGCGCCTCCAGCCCCGAGGCCTCCACTTGCGCCCGCATCCGGACGTAGGGTCCCGCCGCATTGAGATTGTTCTCCACTGTTGGCAAAAACATTTTGTTCAGCTCCCGTCCCAAAGCTGTTCTCTTCCTCCGCCGGCAGTATACCAGCCTCCGCCCGGCGTGGATGGTTTACAATGGGAGCATTCCCGTGGGAGGAGTTGCCGCATGAAATCGCTACCCGCTTGGTCCCTTCTGGTGCTGGCTCTGATGCCCGCCATTCTCGTAGCTCAATCCACCGGCCTGGTCGTCGGCGTCGTCGAAGACAGCACCGGCGCGGTCGTCCCGGGAGCCGCAGTACGCGTGACCAACGAGCTCACCGGCCTCGAATGGAACGCCCAGACCGAAGGCGCCGGGCGCTTCAGCTTCCCTCGCCTCCCCGTCGGCGAATACCACGTGCGGGTCACCAAGGACGGCTTTCGCCAGTTCGTCTCCGAGTCCTTCCGCCTGGACGCCGACCAGAGCCGCCAGGTTACCGTCTCCCTCGAGGTCGGCAGCACCACCGAAAGCCTCACTGTCGTCGGCTCGGTGGCGCAGGTCGAAACGGTCAGCGGCGTGCTCCGCGAAGTGGTCGATGAGAAGCGCATCGCCGAATTGCCCCTCAACGGCCGCAATCCCGTCCAGTTGCTGCTGCTGGTGCCCGGAGTGGTGACCGGACCCGCCTCCGGCAGCCTTAGCCGCAACACCGGCATCGCCGTTAATGGCGCCCGCGCCACCTCCACCAACTACCTCCTCGATGGCGGTGACAACAACGACCCCCAGGAGGGCGTGGCCGCCGTGACCCCCAATCCCGATGCCCTCGAAGAGTTCAGCGTCCTCACCAACAACTTCAGCGCCGAGTATGGCCGCAGCTCAGGAGCCGTGGTCAACGCCGTCACCAAGTCCGGCACCAACCATTTCCACGGCTCGGCCTACGAGTTCCTGCGCAACGACGTCCTCGACGCCCGCAGTTTCTTCGGCCTCACCAAGGGCAAGCTCCGACGCAACCAGTTCGGCGCGAGCGCCGGCGGACCCGTGATCCGCAACCGCGCCTTCTTCTTCGGCTCCTACGAAGGCCTCCGCGAGCGCCGCGGCGGCACCGTCTCCAACCTGTTCGTCCCCACCGATGCCGAGCGCAACGGAGACTTTTCCGCCTCCGGCATCAAGCCCCGCGACCCCCTCACCAACGCCGCCTTCCCCGACAACCGCGTCCCCTCCACCCGCTTTGATCCGGCGGCCGTGAGCTTCATCCGGCTGCTCCAGGTGCCGCTTCCCAACTCCCCCGGCGGCCGCCACATTTACAACAGTCCCCAAAACCAGGACACCGGTCAATACCTGGGCCGCGGCGACTACAGCCTCACGCAAAGCCAGCGCCTCACCGGCCGCTACTTCCGATCGACCAGCAGCGAGTTCCTCACCGCCGGCCTCCCCTCCTTGCACTCCGGAACTCAGTTTGACACCTGGAACATCACCGGCCAGCACACCTGGACGATCACGCCTTCGCTCCTCGCCGTCGGCCAGTACACCTTCAACCGCTCGCAAATCGATCGCGGTCCGTTTCCTGTGGGCGAGGGCGATGGCGTCTCCTACCAGAGCATGGGCGTCAAAGCGAATCGCGGCGGCCTCAACGCCCTCGGCAAGACCCTCGTCCCTCACTATCGCGGCGGCGTCAGCGGCTACTGGGACCTCGCCCAGGACAACCTCGTCCTCATCGATCGCCGCATCCAGCAGGCCGCCTACGCTGTCACCTACACCCGCAGCGCCCACCTGCTGAAGTTCGGCGGCGAATATCGCTGGAGCAAGAGTGACCGCGTCACCGCCAACGGCGTCGACCCCCAGTTCAACTTCAATGGGCAGTTCAGCGGCAACGCCTTTGCCGACTTTCTGCTCGGCCTGCCCCAGCGCTTCACCCAGGGCTCGGTGCGGATCAACAAGATCCGCAATCAAACCTACTCGCTCTACCTCCAGGACGACTGGAAGGCTCATCCCCACCTGACCCTGTCATTTGGCCTGCGTTGGGAGCCCTTCTTCCCGTTCTACTCCGCCGAGGACGAGCTGACCGTCTTCCGCCCCGGCCAGCAGTCCCGCTTGTTTCCGAGCGCGCCCGCCGGCCTCCTCTATGCCAACGATCCTGGCATTCCCCGCGGCGGCGCCTCGAACGATTGGAACAACCTCGCGCCCCGCGTCAGCTTCGCCTGGAGCCCCTTCGGCAGCAAGAAGACCAGCATCCGCGGCGCGTACGGCATCTTCTACGACACCCCCCGTCTCCACGAGGTCAGCCACTTCGTCAATTCCCCGCCCTACTCCCTC
>JACQDI010000040.1 GCA_016201195.1 Acidobacteriota bacterium
AGCAGCGCGAGGTGCTGCTCCAGCCTACTAGGTTGGTGGGAGGCTGAGACGTGGGGTGCCTTGATCTCGATCACGCCGTCACGCTCAATGACATCATCCACGTCAAATCCTGGCAGGGCAATGGGCAATTCAATGGGCATCATTCGCCCAGCCTAAAGTCTCTCTTCATGAGATCTACCGAGTGCCTCTATCCGCCCGACTCGCCCGTTTCCCTAGCACCCAAGCTGCGGAAGAGCCAGTTTTATGGGTCCACTATAAATTCGAGTTTAGACTAACACGAGCGCCCTCGGTTGAGCCGAGGGGTGATCGCGCACCTTAACAACCACTGAACGCGCAGCTACGACCGGCGCCGGCGGGCCTTTTTGACGACGGCGTAGCGGACCGCGCGCTGCCGTGGGCACCCGGTCGGCCAGCCGTTGGACTTTCCGCGGGGTTTGGGCGGCTGGGCCGGCGTACCGATCTGCTCGAAAATAGCGCCCAGGCTCTGGCGGACCCGGCCAGGCGACAACTGGCGCATCGGCTTCTGCCAGGGCAGTGTCTTATCGGCGATCAGGGGCCGCGCTAGCCAAAGTTCCCAGGTCACCAGCGGCATGAGATCACTCCAGTGTTCGGCCTGCTCGGGCGTCTTGAAGCGCGGCAGGGTCCAGTACAGCGACTGCTTGGCGAAGCGATACCAGTGATCGCCGGCAAAGCGCCGCAAGTACGTCTTCCACCATTCACTCAGCGGCGGCGGCGGGTCACCCAACCAGCCCAGCCACAGGGCGTGCGGGTCCCGACGAGTGCCCTGCGCCTGGCAGCGTTCCAGGCGCACAATCCACAGGGGATGCCCCGCCGCCTTCTTGAAATGGAAGGCCGGCCACAGCCGCAGGTGCATCGGGCCGAGTTCCAAATCGTCAACCTGGAGGTCGGCCAGGGGCTTGCCCCAGGTGCGCGCGTCAGTGAGCTTGAACTTGCGCCCATGTTTGGCCGGGCGTCCCCGGCCCCGGTAGGGCGGTGGCGCGCCGCGCAAGCACAGGTTCGACCGCAGCCGGAAGAGCTTGTCGCAGGGCAGGTCCGCACTGGCGTTGACGAAGGGCGCACAGCCGTATTCCGCATCGAACAGCGCCAGCGGCCGGGCGGCCGAGCCGGGCAGGTGCGCGCACAGCGTGCGGAGTTGGGCCACCGCCTTCTCAAGCGGGTTCTCGGCGCTACTGATCCGCTCGTGCAGCAAGGGCAAGGCCCAACTGCCATGCGCTTCCGGCACCCAGGCCAGCGTGCTATAGCCCTGGCCGACGGTGATTGGCCGCGCCCCCGGAAGGGAGTTCGGCTGGTGTTCGACGGTGCGCTCCCGCAGCGTCTTGGCTTTGAGCCGGGGCCAGGCGGTGTGATCGCCCATCACGATCAGGCGCTGGGCGAGCGGCAACTCCCGCAGGTACTGGTCCAGCAGCGCCAGACGGTCGGGCCGACTGTCTTGGACCGTTTCGTACAGGCTCGGCCAGCGCCGACGGAAAGCCGGACATAGCGAGAGCTCGGCGAAGGAGTTGAGGGCCGGGGTCAGCAGGATGGCGTCGGTCAGCTCGAAGAGCGCATCCCGGCTGGGCCCCAACTGCTGGTACGCCGCTTGACGAAACGCTTTCAGTTTGTTAAGGTGCTCGGTGGCAGCGATAGGTGTAGGCATACTCCTATTCTGCCACCGGGCGACTGGCCGGCAAGGTCAGCCGCCCGCTTTAGTCTAAACTCGAAATTTTGGTAGTGTCCCTGTAACGGGCAGGTGGCCTTTTCAACGCTTTTTCCACATCGCCCGCGGCGGGACACGAAAACTTAACAGCTCGTCGATAGTCCAGATATGATCCGTGAAGCCTGCAGCCATCGCTGGAGTAACGCGATGCCATTTCTTGGGCGAGCCGTTCCCCTTCTTCGTCGGAACCGGTGGTTCCAGTCTCTGGCGCAGGCCGCGGTGTGGGCAGCAGAAGTGGTAGTAGGCAAAGGCCAGCGCCAGTTGATAGTTCAGGTAGCGGCGTTGCTTGGAAAAGGCATTCACCTTGCGGCCCAAGCGCCGCGAGTGTTGCCGAATCGTCACGCCGAAGGCGGTTGCGTTCGACGCCATAGGTCGAGATCGTGTAGCTGACGGGCGAGACCTGTAAGCAGTGAGCCACTTGAGCTTCCGTGCCCTAAATGACCCGCGTCGTGACGTGCACCACGCGTCCGCGCTCGCGGTCTTTGATGACAACGGCATACACCAGGTCGGGCGGAGGTTCTCGTCGTGGGAGCGGTGGGCGCCCGCGCGGGAAACGACGAGGTGGCGTGCGCATTACGCCGTACACCTCCAACAAGGCGTCCGCATAGTGCGGCAGTTCATCGCTGGTGAAAAACGGAATGTGCTCATCGAGCCTATTTTTCAGGGCTTTCATGAAGCGGATGGCATCCCCCAAGGTGCGCCTGCCTACCCGCCACGTCGGCACGGTCTTGGTCACGGGATCAAAGGCCACCCAGATCCACGCGTCGCCGTAACGCCCAGCCAGTTTCTCAAACGCCGTGAGATGCTTCTCCTTCTTGAACACAAACGTCCACAGCTCATCCAGCTGGCATTCGGTGAGATGCAGCGCGCGGAAGAAATAGTCAAGGAGGCGCCAGCAGTGACGCCCTAAGCGCGGCAGCCAATTACAGACGGTGTCCTTATCGATCTCCAGGTTGCGCGCAGTGGCACGAATGGAGAGTCCTTCGGCCAACTGACGCACACCATGGCGATAGACGTCTTCGGGTGTTCGAATGCCTGCATAAGCCGTTCCTGTGCGCGCCGAGATCCAATGCTCACACTCGAGACACTTGAGTCGGCGCGCTCCGCGATGCCAGCCGGACATCCGCAGTCGCGCCGCATCACCGATTAAGCCATGGTACTTGCAATGACGATTCCGGCAGTAGCAGGTAGACAGATCCATCGACTCGTTTCCTTGACGAAGTTGTCGTCAAGGAAACCGCAATCCGAAGGACTTGCCAAACGCCCAAAAGAGCTACCTGCCCGTTACAGGGACACTATCGAATATTGACGGGCGCGGCTTTGACAGCGAAGCCAACCGGCCGACGAACTTGCAGATTCCGCTGGTGAGGCGGCGCTAGCCCAGGCCTGACAGCGCGCGCTCATTTCAAAGAGTGTCCGTCTGCTGCCGGCGATCATGCTCGCGCGCAACTGAACCGAGGGAGCAGCGCCTAACGCCGCA
>JACQDI010000981.1 GCA_016201195.1 Acidobacteriota bacterium
ATGTGCCAGGACGCGGAGGCGCGCAAGGCCGAGCTGGTCGCACTCAACGAGCGGGACGGGCCGGTGTTCAAGATGTCGAAAGACCCGCGACTCACCCCGATCGGACGCTACTTACGCCTCTTCTCGATCGACGAGTGGCCGCAGTTGTGGAACGTGCTGAGAGGCGACATGTCGTTCGTCGGGCCGCGGCCGGCGGTGCCGGAGGAGGTGGAGCAGTACCAGGGCTCGCAGCGGCGGCGGCTGCGCATGAAACCGGGACTGACCTGTCTGTGGGTGCTCCAGGGTCGCGACCATCTGGATTTTGAGAACTGGATGCGCCTCGATATGCAGTACATCGACAACTGGAGCCTGCTGCTCGATCTGAAGATCTTGTTGCGATCGTTCCCGCGGGTGTTGCTGGGGAGGGGGGCGTCGTGATCCGGAGACACGCCGCGTGATTCCGCTGCGCGATAACGTTCCCTCGCGGACCTACCCGGTGGTCAACGTCACGCTGATCGTAGTCAACGTGCTGGTGTTTCTTTACCAGTTGATGCTGGGGCCGGAGCTGAGCGGGTTCGTGAAGGAGTTTGCGGTCATCCCGGCGCGCTATTTTCACACGGTGTATGTGACCCCGTCGGGCGGGCTGCGGCCGGTGGAAACGCAGGACCTGATAATACCGCTGTTTACCTCGATGTTTATGCACGGCGGGTGGCTGCACCTGATCGGGAACATGCTTTACCTGTGGATTTTCGGGGACAATGTGGAGGACCGGGTGGGGCACGGGCGCTACGTGGTGTTTTACCTGCTGTGCGGGGTGACGGCGTCGGTGGCGCACGTCTGGTTTAACCCGGATTCCAGGGTGCCGAGCCTGGGGGCGAGCGGGGCCATCGCCGGTGTGCTGAGCGCGTACCTGTTGCTGTATCCTCGGGCGCGGGTGGTGGTGCTGCTGCCGCTGTTCCTTTTGTGGCCGGTGATCGAGGTGCCGGCGCTGTTTTTTCTGGGATTCTGGTTTTTGCAGAATTTCTTTTACGGGCTGCTCGACCTGGGCGTCCAGTCGGCGCAGACGGGAGGGACGGCGTGGTGGGCGCATATCGGCGGGTTCGTGGCGGGCGCCTTTCTGGTGCGCTTGTTTGCGCAGAGGCGGTATCGTCCGGCCGTACCGACTGCCTGGTGGTGATCAAGCACTAGGCAGTATGCAAAGAGGCACAGATTATGAGATTCTTACTGTTGTTTCTCAGCATTCCTTTGATGGCGGAGGTGATCAACTTCGATACGGCGGCGGTGGGGAGTTTGCCGGCGGGGTGGACATCAACGATGACCCACAAGGGGGGACCGCCGCGGTGGGAGGTGATAAAAGACCCGACCGCCCCTAGCTCGCCGAACGTGCTGGCGCAGCTTTCGGGCGATCCAACGGGGGCGCGATTTCCGCTGGCGATCGCTGACCGATGGAGCATCACTGACGGGGAGGTCAGCGTGACGTGCAAATCGGTGGCGGGCAAGGGCGACCAGGGCTGCGGGGTGGTGTGGCGGTACCGGGATCCTGACAACTACTATATTGCCAGGGCCAACGCGCTCGAAGACAACGTGGTGCTCTACAAGGTAGAGAAGAGCAACCGCATTTCCATTGCTCCCAAAGGAACGCCGCCGAAGACCTACGGAGTGAAGCACAAGGTTCCTTCGCAAACGTGGAACACGCTGCGGGTAACCTTCGCTGGGAATCACTTCGAGGTGTTCTTCAACGGGCAGAAGCTGTTCGAGGTGGAGGACTCGACCTTCACCGGGCCGGGCAAGACCGGGCTGTGGACCAAGGCCGACAGCGTCACGTATTTCGACGACTTCCAAATTGTTCTCAAATAGCATCGCCGAGTTTCTGGGACTGCGGCGCAACATCGCTCTCTTGCTGGCGGTGATCGTCTTGATCGGCGCGGGGGAGGAGCTGTGGATGCGCTTCCTGCCCAAATACCTGGAGTCGCTGGGTGCGGCGGCGCTGATCATCGGGCTGTTCGACGCGCTGAAGACGCTGTTGGGGGCAGTGTACGCGTACCCGGGGGGCGTGCTGACCGACCGCCTGGGACACCGGCGGGCGCTGGTGACCTTCACCGGGATCTCGATTGTGGGGTACCTGGTAGTGTGGCTGGTGCCGCACTGGGCGGCGGTGCTGGGCGGGACGTTCCTGTTCCTGGCGTGGAGTACGCTGTCGCTGCCGGCGATGTTTTCGCTGGTGGGGGCCAACCTGCCCGCCGCGAAGCACACCATGGGGATCGGGGTGCAGTCGCTCATCAAGCGCATTCCGATTCTGATCGGGCCGATCGCCGGCGGGGTGCTGATCGACCGGCTGGGGATTGTCCCCGGCGTACACGTGGGGGTTGGGATTTCGATTCTGCTGGGCGCGGTGGCGATGCTGATCCAGCAGCGGATGGAGGACGACAGGACGGAAGCGCGGGCGGATCCGGCGGGGCTCTGGAGCGTAGTGCAGGGATTCGATCGGCGGCTGAAGTGGCTGCTGTTCAGTGACATCTTGATCCGGTTCTGCGAACGGATCCCCTATGCGTGGGTGGTGATCTATGCGATGGATCACGTGGGGGTGAGCGCCACCCAGGTGGGGGTGCTGACGGGCGTGGAGATGCTGGTGGCCATGGCGTGCTTCGTGCCGGTGGCGCACCTCGCCGACCGCTATGGCAAGGAGCCGTTCGTGATCGCGACGTTCGTTTTTTTCACGCTGTTTCCGGTGACGCTCTACTGGGCGGGGAGCTTTGCGATGCTGGCGGCGGCGTTTGCGGTGCGGGGGCTCAAGGAATTCGGGGATCCGGCGCGAAAGGCATTGGTAATAGGATATTCGCGGCCGGAGGCGCGGGGGCAGACGGTGGGAGCGTATTACCTGATCCGGGACGTGGTGGTGACGTCGGGCGCGTTTCGGGGGGCGGGTTTGGGGAAACTGGGGCCGGCGATGAATTTCTGGGGGGCGGCGGCGCTGGGGGCGGCGGGGACGGTCGCCTACGTCGCTACGCTGCGGAGAATCGACCGATGACCTGGGAGACCTGGACCTTCTTTGTGATTACGGAGGCGGTGCTGAGCCTCACGCCGGGGCCGGCGGTGCTGCTGGTGCTGGCCCAGGCGTTGAGCCGCGGGGCGGCCAAGTCGGTGCGGTCGAGCTGCGGGATTCTGGCCGCCAACGGGATGTACTTTGCGCTTTCGGCGACCAGCCTGGGGGCGATTCTGCTCGCGTCCTACAACCTGTTTTTTGCGGTGAAGTGGGTGGGGGCGGCGTACCTCGTCTACCTCGGGCTGAAGACTTTCTTCGCGAACGAGCCTGCCCTGGCGGCGCGGGAAGCGGCAGGCGACGGACACCTGTTCAGGAACGGCTTCATTCTGCAAGCCTCGAACCCGAAGGCCCTGGTATTTTTCTCGGCGCTGCTGCCGCAGTTTCTGAACCCGCGCTATCCGATCGCGCCGCAGGTGATGATCCTGGGCGTGAGCTCCATCGTGGTGGAGTTTTTCATCTTGCTCGGCTACGGGATGCTGGCGGGGCAGGCGGCGCAGCTTGCGCGGCAGCCGCGCTTCGCCACGATGACCAACCGGGTGGCCGGCTCGCTGCTGGTGGGCGCCGGGGCGGGGCTGGCGGCGCTCCGGCGAACCTGACATCACCGCTCCTCACCTGTGTCGATGACACTCGTCGCGCGGGCGGTTACTTGAGGTTGAGGTGACTCTCGATCCGAGTCAGGCGGCCGTCCATCTCGGCGAATTTTCCCAGCATCTCGCTGTGGTTCTTGCCGATCTCCGCCCGCAATGAGTCTCGAAGATCGTTCAACCGCTCATTGCCATCGTTGAACCGCTCATTGACGTCATCAAACCGGCTTATTGACGTCATCGAACCGCTGGCTGAACTGGATGTTCAAGTCATTAAGCCGCTGGCCGAACTGGCTGTTCATATCAGTCAGCCGCTGGCTGAAGTCACTGAGCCGCTCATGGACCCGGGTGTTCAGATCATTGAGCCGCTGGTTCACATCGTTAAAGCGGTTGCCGATTTCGTCGAACCGGCCGCTCATATCACTGAACCGGTGGTTCATGTTGTTGTTATTGAGCAACACGCCGATTAGCACGGTGATGACCGTGGTGATAGGCAGCACAATGATCCACACGTAGAATTGTGTTGCTGTCATAGCTGCTCCTATTGTACCTCCACCCAGCGAGGCCAGGAAACCATGGTCCGATAATTCGATTCGTTGTAGTGCGGGTTGCGGATAGGGGCGTAGACGCGCCTGCCTTGGAAGGGGCGATCCTGGGTGTAGATCCAGACGCGCTGCTGGTCCCAGAGGATGATCTCGTCGCGCGGGTCGCCGGTGAGGTCGGCGACATAGGCAGCGAGGTCGGGGTGGCCATCCTGTGGGAACATCACGACGCGGCGCAGATGGCCGTCGATCATGCCCCCTTCCTCGGAGTTGCCGGAAAGCAGGACAAATTCCTGGCCGTCGCCGCGCCAGTTCACCGGGAGCAGCGGGCTGCCGGTGTGGATCGGCTCTGCCTGGGCCAGGATGTTGCCGTCGTGGTCGAAGAGGGTCACGATGCCGGGGTTTCTCCAAAAATTCACGGTGATGTATTGCAGGCCGGGCAGGTCGGGGCGGAACTTGCCGACGGCGGGGCTTTGGGCGTGGCCGATGCGAACGTGTTTGAGGATGTTGCCGCGCTTGTCGAACAGGATGAAACCCTCGTCGCTGCCGCTCGCGTAGGCGCGGGGCTCGGCGTTGGGGTCGCCGCTGAGGTTGCCCATCATGACGCCGTCGGCGTGGTCCCTGAGGTCCTTGTCGTGGCTCCAGAGCCGGCGGCCGGCTGAGTCCCACAGAGAATAACCGATCAGGATCTTATCGCGGCCGTCTTCCTCGAATGGATATGGATAATGCCCGGTCTGGCCCTCGCCCTGCCAGAGGAGCCTGAGGTCGTTGTTGAAGACCCAGAAATTCTCGTAGCGGTCCTTCACCAGGATCTCGGTGCGGTCCTTGTTGCCCGAGAGATTGAAGAAGGCGATGGAATCGCCGCTGTTCCGGTCGTAGGGGCGTTCCTTGTTGTCGGCGGGAGCCTGGGGCATCCACGTCCACTGCTTCAGGTTGCCGGTTCTGCCGTCGAGAATCTGCAGCTTGAAATCGCGCACCAGGACGACCTCGTTGCGGCCGTCGCCATCCACGTCGTGAATTTGAAACGGTGTGTCGTTGGTGAGCAGGCCGTTGCGAGGGTCGGGGCGGCCCTGCTGCCAGAGGATCCTGCCATCGAGGCTGACGCCGGTGAGGCAACTGATGTGATCGAAGGCATCGCCGCGGACGCGGGGGATGTTCTGGGCAATGAGCATGTCGAGCGTCCCATCGCCGTCGAGATCGCCGAAACGCACGTTGCGGCCGGCGCCGAACTGCGGGGTGTCGAACTTCTTCCACAGCTTGGGGCGGGGGTTTGCCGCTCGGAGCTGCGCGAGTCGAGCCTCGCGGGCGCCGATGCGGTCCTCAATCTGTTTTCGCGTCTGGTTGGATGCGGTGACGCGGAACTCCTGAAAGCGGGTGGGGATGTTAGCCGTGACGCCGGCCTTACCGTGGAGCAGCTCGCTGTCGGTTGCTTCGAGCAGGGGCTTGCCGTCGACGGAGGCGCGGATGCGCGGGCCGTCGTTCTCGACGCGCAAGCGGTAGTAATGATCTGTGTCGTACGAAAAGGGAGCGCTTGCCAGCTCGCGCCATTCAGCGACGCGGAGGGTCTTTTCGAGCGGCAGGCGGACCACCAGGCGAGCCGCTTTGCCGCCGGTGAGCGAGAACAGGTAGTAGTGGCGGTTAGTGTGATAGCGAAAGATCACGCCGGCCATGTCGGCGAAGGAGAGCGGCTTCACCTTAACTTCCACCGCGTAGTCGCTCCACTCGGGGTCGCCGGTGAGGAAGATGGGGTTCATGATCCTGGCGAGATTGTTGACCGTGTGCTGCTCGAGGTAGGGGGCGCCGTCCTCGTCGCCGGCGACCCAGGCGTCGACGTGGCAGATGGCGTTCGACCAGGGTCCGAGGGGGACGCCGCGATGAGGTAGGTAGTGATACTCCTGGATGGCGGCGTTCAGAGTGCCGACGGGGTTGGTGAGCCAGCCGGGAGGGAAACGCGAGAAGTCGTCGCGGAACAGGTCAGCCGCGTGGGCAAAGGCGCACGCTAAGACGCAAAGGAGGCCAAGACGCAAAGGAGTCTTCATTGCTCAATTCTATCCCGCGTGACGGCGAGCCCGGCGGTGGCCTGCAACACAGCGGCGATGCCGACCGCAGCCATGGGGAGGGCGAAGCTGGCGGTGCGGGCGGTGATGCGGCCGACGGCCCACATGGCCAGCGCCCCGGCGAGGGAGCCGCTGCCGCCAAGCAGGCCGGCGGCGGTGCTGACGTGCGTTTTCGAGACTTCCTGGGCCATGGTCAGGTACACTGCCACCCACACGCCGAGGGCGAAGTTCACCACGACCAGGGCGGCGATGGCGCCACGCAGCTCCGGGATCAACGGCACCACGACTGAAAGCGCCTGGAGCAGCGAGGCCGCGAGGAACACGATGCGGCGGGCGCTGGCGACCGAGTGGCCGCGGCGGGCCAGCCACAAGGTGGCGAAGCCGCAAGCCAGGTACCCAAGATCAAGACCCAGGTAGATGGACGTCAAGATCCATCCCAGGTCGCGGCCGGCAGCGATGCCGCGCTGCTGGACGAAGTACGTCGGCAGCCAGTTGAGGTTGAAATAGAGGCACGGGTTGATGAGGATCGTCACGGCGAAGACCCGCCAGAATTGGCTGTTGCGCAGGATGCCGGCGTAAATGCGGCCGCCGGGCTCGGGCGCGGAGGCGGTCCAGACGGGAGCAAGGCGGGGCGAGCCGGTGCAAGCGGCCCACAAGCCGAACCACAGCGTTCCCAACACGCCGACGGCGGCGAATGCCCAGCGCCATCCGAGCCAGGCGGCGATGCCCAGAATCGCGCCCGGGGCGATGAGCGCTCCGACGCTGGTGCCGCTGGTGAAGATGCCGTTGCCAAGCGGGCGGTCGGCGGCGGGCAGCAGGCGGGAGATGATGCGCATCGCCGCCGGCCAATTGGCCGACTCGGTGACGCCGAGCAGAAGGCGAAACGCGACGAGCCCCCAGAAGCCTCGGGCGAGGCCGGTGAGCCCGCAGGCCGCCGACCAGGCGAGGACGGCGAGGCCGTACGCCCAGCGCAGGTTCGAGCGGTCCAGGGCCAGGCCCACGCCAAACTGGGAGAATGTGTAGGAGTAATAAAATACCGCAAAGAGCCAGCCCAGAGCCTCGTTGTCGAGACCCATCTCGTTCTGGATTCGCGGCGCCAGGATGGCCAGGGTCTGGCGATCGAGGTAGTTCAGAGTGGTCGCCAGAAAGAGCAGGATAGGCAGGCCCCACTTGCTAAGGAAGGGGCGCATAGCGGTCGCGCAGGGCGATGAACTCCAGGACGCGGCGGTGGTAGGGGTTGAATTCGGGATCGGGGACGCCGTGCGGCGGCACAGCAGGAGTGCCGTAGCCGGTCTGCACCATGTCGTGGTGGTAGTTGATATACACGCCGAGCTGCCAGACCTGGTAGATCTGCACGATCTGGTCGAAAGGGTAGGTGGTTTCGCGGGGACCGCCAAAATCGGGGGTGCCGTTGCGCGCGGGCTCGTCGTCGACCACCGGCTTGCGATAGCGCTTCAGAAGATAGGCGAGCTCGCGGGGGGCGATCTCCCAGTGCCGGCCGCCGCTCTGGCGCGTGGTGTGCGGGGTGAGGTAGTCGAGGGCCTCGTTTTGGGCGCGGTCGCCGAGGATGCCCGCGCCGCCCGGGGAGCTGGTCACAACGCGCTTGGGGTCTGCGGCCTTGATGGTCTTCAGGTGATCGAGCACCCGCTCGTAAAATTCGTTCCAGATCTGAAAGGTAACGTTGCGGTAGGGGAGCAGTTCGCGGGTGAGTGCGGCCACGGCGCGGTCGGCCTCGGCGGGGCCGAGGCGGATGTTGGCATGCCAGCTTTCCTGCGCGAACAGGGTCAACTCGATGACCATGCCTTCCGCGTCTGCGCCGGCCAGGATTTGTTTGAG
>JACQDI010000982.1 GCA_016201195.1 Acidobacteriota bacterium
AATCAGGAGCTGCCAGGCCGGGGCGACGGCGGTCGAAATCGTCTGGTTCGGCGTAGCGGGTGAGTTGCGCGGCCAGAACTTGTGCCAGCCCGCCGACAACGAACCAAGGTTGCCAGTGGGAGAAGATGTCGTCGGCCTCCAGGAACCGGGGCACCCAGGAAAGATCGAAGGCCCAGCGCCAGGCGCAGATCAGGAAGCAGCACACGCCCGCCGGCCAAAGCAGCGAAGCGCCCAGCCAGGCCAAGCGACGGTTGGGACGGCGGCTTCGCACAATGCGCTTCTCCGGAGCGGTTCGAATTCGCAGGATCACCCGCATGACTTCCATCCAGTGTAACATCGGTCCGGTTCTGGTATAAACAGGATTCACGGGGAGGAAAGGGCGCAATGAAGAAGATCAAGACGGCGGTGATCGGCACGGGGTTCGTGGGGCGGGTTCACGTGGAGGGGATCCGGCGCCTGGGCGAGGTCGAGCTGGCGGCCATCGCCGACCAGTCTGAAGAGCTGGCCCGCAAGTTCGGCCAGCAGCTCGGGGTGGAGCGCGCGGTGGGCGACTACCGACAAGTGCTGGCCGATCCGGAGATCCAGGCCGTCCACGTCTGCGTGCCCAACAACCTGCACTACCCGGTGGTGAAGGAGGCCATCCACGCCGGCAAGTGCGTCCTGTGCGAAAAGCCCCTGGCCGCGACGGTGGCCGAAGCCGCCGAGCTGACCGAACTGGCGCGCAGCAAGGGCGTGGTCAACGCCACCAGCTACAACCTGCGGTTCTACCCGGTGGTCCAGCACATGCGGCGCATGGTGGCCAACGGCGAGGTGGGCGAGATCCTGGCGGTGCAGGGCACCTACTCCAGGGACTGGCTGTTCTACGAGACGGACTACAACTGGCGCCTGGAGCCGGAGGCGGGCGGCAAGTCCCGCGCCATGGCCGACATCGGATCCCACTGGTGCGACATGGTGGAGCACGTCACCGGCGTGAAGATCAGTTCCTTGTGCGCCGAGTTGCAGACCTTCCACAAGATCCGCAAAAAGCCCAAGAAGCCGATCGAAACCTACGCCGGAAAGCTGCTCCAGCCCGAAGACTACGAGGACCGCAAGATCGAGACCGAGGATTTCGGGGCCATCCTGATGCGGCTGGGAGAACGTGCCCGCGGGGCGCTGACCATTAACCAGGTGGCCGCCGGGAGGAAGAACCGGCTGCTGCTGGAGATTTACGGCACCAAGCGGGGCTTGGCCTGGGACGGCGAGAACCCCAACGAGCTGTGGATCGGCCGGCGTGATGGCAACAACGAGCTGCTGGTGAAGGATCCGTCGCTGCTCGATGCCAAAGCCCGCGAGTACGCCGACCTGCCCGGCGGCCACGCCGAAGGCTACGGCGACACTTTCAAGCAGTTGTTCCGGCGCTTCTACGCGGCGGTGCGGGAGCCGGCTCTGGCCTCGGAGATCCCCGGCTTCGCCGCCGGCCTGCGTCAGTTGAACCTGGTCGAGGCGGTGCTGCGCAGCTCCGCACAGAAGGCGTGGGTGGAAACGTAGGAACTGAGGAACTGAGAAATTAAGGAATTGAGGAATGAATCCGGAAGCGCTTCCTACTCGCGTGCGCGAACCCGAGCCAATCTCTCCGCGAGGACCGGCGAAAGAGCGGCTTCGATCTCCGGAGTGATGAGCCCGGCCTCGTCCAGATCCTTGAGATGCGCTTCGTCGTTGGCTCGAAAGCTCGTGAGCTTCATGCGGATCAGGTCCGCTAGCGGGATCAGCCGAAGTCCTTTGATTCTTCGATAGGGTCCTAGTTCAGGCGTTGGCTCAGGATATTCCGGCCGAACCTTCTCGGATGTGAAAACCAGGTGGACCGCCCTGCGGGCCGACGGCTTTCCGGCCTGCACGAGCATGTCGACTCCGGCTACGTGGCGGTGTTGGAGACCGAACGGCTCGGCCGCTTTCGCGATCTTCTCCAGGTCCTCACGCCGCACGGCGATATCGATGTCTTTGGTCAGGCGCCCAGCCTCCGGCTCCATCTCCTCCACGTATAGGTAGGCCGCCAGACCTCCGACAATCCGATACTCAAGTCCGGCGGAAGAAAAGATCTTCTCCACCAGTCCTGCCAAGTCAAACAGTTGCTCCACTCGCTCCTCGAAGAAGGTATTGACGAAAACCGCCATGGCTCCCTTCCTCATTATCGCATCGCTCCCACTGATGCAGCGGGTTGATGGCCCTGGCACTACCGCCGTGCCGGATCATCCTGCGCGATGTAGTCCTCGGCCGCTCCGGGGACGCTGTACTCGTATGCTCCGCGGTAGACCACCGGGTGCCGGCCGCCGAAGTTGTCATGCGGCGGCGGGGAGGGGATGGTCCACTCGAGCGTGGTGGCCCTCCACGGGTTGGTCGCCGCCTTGGGACCTTTCTTCATGCTCCAGAAAAAGTTGAAC
>JACQDI010000999.1 GCA_016201195.1 Acidobacteriota bacterium
ACTTTTTCCACCTCCATTTCCGCGCCTCGCGTGGTGGCCGAGCCGAAGTTTTGGCGCTGGCGGGTGGCGGCGTTGAGGGTTACGTTGGTGATGAGGTTACTGATCTCGTTCCTGAACAGAGTGCCACGCACCAGCACGGTTCGGGTCTGCCAGTCGACGCCTGCTTCCCCGCCGACCAGCGTTTCCGGCCGCAGGTCCGGGTTGGCGATGGTCAGCATATTGCCGACGGTAAAGGCGCGGAACAGCTCGTTGAGCGTAGGTGCGCGGAAACTGCGGTAAACCGAGGCCCGCCAGCGGCGCGAGCCGTCAGCGACGACCAGGCCGGCGCTGGGACTCAAGAACGTGTTGCCGCGTCCGGTGAAATCGTGGCGCAGCCCGGCGTGCAGCCTCGCGCGGCTGCCCAAGGCGAAGTCAGTCTGGCCGAACACCCCGTGCTGCCAGAGGTCCCCGCTGCCGACGCGCCGGCCGGTGGGGAACAGCGTGTCGCGGCTCTCCCCACTGGGATGGTGCAGGTCCGCCCCCAGGAAGAGGTTCCACGGCGCGGTCGAGCGATGCCACACCCCGGAGGCGCCCCAATCCTCCGACGGCACGGTCTGGCGAAACGTCGGGGTTTCGGTGTTGCGGCCGAAGGCCACGGTTGAGAACGCGCTGCGAAACTCCCCGCGCGAGTGGTATCCGCTCAGCGAAAACTGCTCCCGGCTGTATTGCAATCCAACCGTGCCGAGCGAGCTGGAGTTCTTTTGCAGGACGGTGCCGTTGTTCCGCTCCTCGGCGAGGATGTTGGCTTTGAGCGCCAGCCTCTGGCCGCGGCCGAAATAGTCGACCTTGACGTCGCCCACCACGAAGTCCACGCGCGCCGGCTGGTCGACCCGGCCGCGCGCCTCGGGGCCAACAATGTAGTAGCCATCTATACTGACGCCGCGAGCAAATACGGACACTCCCACGGGACCGAACAGGTCCGAGTAGCCGCCGCGCAGGTCGACCACGCCGGCGTTGCCCGCCTCCAGCGATCCGTTAAATTGCCGTTGCTCCGGCTGCGGCGTGAAGAGCGAAATAGCGCCTCCCATGGCCCGGTCCCCGTACACGCTGGTCGAGGCGCCGCGTGAGACCTCGATGCGATCCAGCGTGTCGGGATTGAAACGAGACCAGTAGACCCAGCCGCCGAACGGATCGTTGGCCGGCAGGCCGTCAATCAGCACCAGGGTGCGGCTGGCGCCGCTGGAGGCCAGGCCCCGGAGCGAAATGCCCTGGGTGGTGGGATGCGCGGCCACGCTCGAGCCGCGCCGGAACAGGCTGAAGCCGGGCACGTCGCGCAGGCGGTCGTCCAGGTTGGTCCCCGCCCGGCTTTCGATGCTCAACTCGTCGAGCTTCGACACCACGCCGGGCGCCTCGGCGTCGATTTTTTCGGTCACCGTAATAGAAGTTTTCAGCGGTTCGAGCTGGGGCTTGTCGTCCGCGCTGTTTTGGGCGCAGGCGACGGCCACGGCGAACACCGCAATCAAGAATCGCTGCACAAGTTAGCCCGCTTTCTCATCAAAATCCGGCAAAGGGCCGCTTTCCCTGGCACGACTCAGTTTCCAAACCTCAGTTAATCCCCAAAAGAAAGCGACCTTCGCTATGACAAAGTGTATCTAATCGGGCCTCGAGTTTGAAGCGTATTTTTTATGACCGGGCCCGCCGGAGCCGGCCGGGGGATCCAGGCCCAAGGGCATAGGCGCTAAAGCAAGGGTCACTAGTCAGCCTCTACAGGCTCTCCAGCAAGTAGCAGTAGTAACTCGACTCCGGCAGGTTGGCCGGCGGGCCGGCGGCAGTGAAGATCACTTGGAACACTCCGCTCGGCTCGACCGGAAGAGGGTATCCTCTCTCCCACGGCGCCACCAAGGCGAGATACTTGAGAATGTCGTAGACATTTTCGTGGGCGCCGGGGTGGAAACATAGCCCGCCGCCGCGGATGTGGAGCTGCCAGACGAGCGCGGCGCACAGCTCGACGGCCCGTTCAAAGCGCTCGCGCCACTCGGGGCCTTCCGGAATCGCGCGGTCGAAGAAAACCTCCACGCGGCGGTCCTCCTCGCGCGTAAACTCGCGCACCTTCAGCTCGCCGGTGTGCGCGGAAGCCTTCCAATGCACCACGCGCGAGCTGTCGCCGGTCTGGTAAGGGCGAATGCGATAGAGGTCCTGGCCCAGTCCGGATCGGCGGCGTTCCCAGTCGCTCGCCGACTGCGGCACGCCCGCCTCGAGCAGCAATGACGGCTCCACCGAGGGATAAACCAGGATCTCGCGGGGCAGCCGCAGCCGCACGCTGCGCACCAGCAGGCCGAACGGGAATCCGGAGCGCAGCCAGAATGTGTCCTGCTGGTATCGCCCGCGGCGCGGAAAGCGCAGGCTGAGAATGGTCGAGCAGGATTGGCCGCCGGCCAGCATGGGGAAATACACCTCCGGCCCCTCGTTTCCGGCCAGGCCCGGCAGGTCCACCTGAAGGCGGATGGCGAAGGATGGCATCCACCGCTTGAGGTTCTTGAGCAGCAGGCGAACGGGGACGTCCTGGCCGGCGAAGATATCGTCGGGCGCCGCGCAGTGCAGCTCCAGGGAGGCCAGGTTGAGCCGGGAGAACAAGCCGGAAACCAGCAGCGCGGCCAGCATGCAGGCGAGGACCAGGAAGAGCAGGTTGTTGGCGGAAACGAGCGCTCCAACGGCCACCAGGAAGACGGCCAGGATGTAGAGCACGCCGTGGCGAGTGAGGCGATACGTGAGTCCCAGCGGGGGCAGCGCCCGCCAGGCGCGCGCCACCAGGTAGAGCGCGATGGCAAGGCCGAGCGCCGAGGCAACCAGCCCGCCGAGCAAGACGCCGCGCACTGCAAAGCGCTGCGCCACCCACACAAACCCGGCGGTGACCGCCACCAGCCCGGCTAACGCCGGCAGGTCGCGCCAGCGGCGGCTTCTCCAGCCTGGATTCACGACTCCTGGGTTCACAATCGGGGCACCAGTTGGGGCGCCACGTAGGCGTAGCCCAGCGCGATCAGCCCGATCACGCTGGCCAGGATCACGCTGTGCCGCAAGGTGAAACGAAACAGCTTGCCCTCATCGGAGGCAGCCATTCCGGTGGCGGCCACAGCCACGGCGATGCTTTGCAACGAGATCATCTTCCCCATCACGCCGCCGCTCGAGTTAGTAGCGGCGGTGAGAACGGGACTCATCGAAAGAGCATTCGCCGTCACCACTTGGAGGTTCCCGAACAAGGCGTTGGCCGAGGTGTCGCTGCCGGTCAGAAAGACCCCCAGCCAGCCCAGCATCGCGCTGAAAAACGGAAACGCAGATCCGGTGGCGGCAAAGGCCAGGCCGAGCGTGGAGGTCATCCCCGCGTAGTTCATCAGAAACGCCAGGCCGAGCATGGAGGCGATGGTCAGCATGGGATAGGCCAACTGTTTGTGAGTGGCCATGTAGGCCTGGGCGAACTTCTTCGGCCTCACCCCCAGCAGCAGAGAAGCCAGCGCGGCGGCAAAGAAACAAGATGTTCCCGAGGCGCTGAGCCAGTTGAAAGTGAATACCGCCGCGTACGGTCCTGGGGCCTTGGTGACCGGGGGGATCCGGGTGATGGTCTGGTGCAGGGCGGGCACAGCGATGGGCCTGGTGAACTGGTCCAGGGTGGCCTTGACCGGCTTATAGCCCCACAGCAGCACGAAGATGACCAGCAGGATGTAAGGCAACCAGGCCAGCAGCATCTCGCCACCGGTGTGTTTCCGGGGCGCTTTGGACACCGGCGCGTCGCCTTCCAGGCGAAAGATGGTGGTGGGATGCCACAGCTTCATCACCACTACCATCGAGCCAATGGATGTCAGGGAGGCGAGGATGTCGGTCAGCTCCGGCCCGATGAAGTTGGAAACGAAGAACTGCACGCCGGCGAAGGTCACCCCGCAGGCGACGATCGCCGGCAGGACCTCCAGGGCGCCCTTGGCTCCGGCCATGACGACCACCAGGTAGGTAGGAATAATTACCGACACCAGGGCGCAGATCCGCCCGACCATGGCACTCAAGGGCCGCATGCCGATGCCGGTGATGCCGGAAAGGGTGACGATGGGGATGCCGATGGAGCCGAACGCGACCGGAGCGGTATTCGCCAGGAGGCAGATGCCGGCGGCGTAGAACGGCGAGAAGCCCAGGCCGGCGAGCATGGCGGCGGCCACCGCCACCGGGGCGCCGAATCCGGCCGCGCCCTCCACGAAGGCGCCGAAGGAAAAGGCGATGAACAGGGCCTGGAGGCGGCGGTCGTCGCTGAGCGTGCCCACCGAATCCTTGATGATCTCGAACTTGCCGGTGTCGACCGTGATGCGATAGAGCAGGATGGAGGCAAACACGATCCAGCCGATGGGGAACAGGCCGAAGGCGGCGCCGTAGAGCGTGGCGGCGAGCGCCCGGTCCAACGGCATGTGATAGGCCGCGAGCGCCACGACCCACGCCGCGCCCAATGCGGATAGCGCCGCCAGCCAGCTCGGCTTGCGCTTCACCCCCAGCATGTAGAAGAGGACGAACAGCGGCACCGCGGCCACCAGTGCGGAGTAGCCTAGGTTGCCGGCGATCGGGCGATAGTTTTGTTCCCACATAGGAACCGATACTTTATCACATTCTCCGGCGCGGTGGTAGGGTTTTATGCCGGGCCCGTTCCGTCCTTACAGGGTTGTACAATGGAAGCCGTGAAGGCGAAGGATCTCTACGATCTGGACTTTTTTGAATGGACGGCCCGCAACGCGGAGCTACTGCGGGAAGGCCGGTTCACGGAAGCCGACATGGAGCATATCGCCGAGGAATTGGAGGACATGGGCAAGAGGGATCGTCGGGAGTTGGAAAGCCGGCTGGAGCTGCTGCTGGAGCACTTGCTCAAGTGGCAGATGCAACCGCTGCTCCGG
>JACQDI010001004.1 GCA_016201195.1 Acidobacteriota bacterium
CTGGATTTGCATATCCAAAGCGGGTATCAAATCGGGATAATGGGGGTTCTCGGCACGAAGCCACACTTTCCCGTTTCTGCGAACAAAGGTCTTGAGGGTGGATTCGTTGTCGATTAACGCGGCCACGAGATCGCCGTTCTGCGGGACGGCTTCGTGCTCCAACAGCACAATATCGCCATCGAATACTTGGCGACCGATCATGGAATCGCCAGTCACGCGAAGCGCGAAGGCTCTCGATCGGTTGCGGATGCCGCAGAATGCTGGGTCGAGTGCCAGGCGCTGCTCTGATTCTGCCAGGGCTTCGCGCGGCAGTCCGGCGGCGACGCGTCCAAGCACAGGAATTCCGATGCTCTCGTGAACCAGGCGGAGGCCACGAGCGCACCGTCTATCACGGGTCACAAGTCCCTTCTTTTCAAGTGCGGCGATATGATCGGCAGCAGCCTTTGGACTTTTATACCCGAAGTGCGCGCAGATTTCGCGGTACGTGGGCGGAGTTTCGCCGTTTTCACTACGCTCCTCAAGGAAGCGCAGAACCAGTTGTTGCCGTTTTGTGAGTCGGGCGGCCATCCTAAACAAGTGTATAGTACCGCTCCCCCCATCCAGATGCAACTCGTTTTGCTCAGCTTACTCGACTAGACTAGATTCCGCTCTATAAGTCTTATTATTATATAGCTCCATCGAAAGCGCCCCGGCGCGGTCCGTCGCGCAGCTCCCGGACCTTGCGGGCAGTTCCCTTCGCGCCACCCGCGACGACCTTCCTCTGCTGCTCCTCGGGCAGCCCCGGCGAGCGCCGCCGCCGTCGAGACCGCCGGCGCGACCGATTCGACCGCCGCGATCAGCTCCGGGCAGCCGTGCTGCAAGACCTTTGCGGCATAGGTGACCAGACGCGGCGAGATATTCACCCAGCCTGCGGCTTTATCGCCAATTCGGCCGACGGGTTTCCGCCGCAAATTTGCGACGGAGTCCAACTCTTGTGCTGTCCATAACTTAGCCAGCCGGGCGGCGACCAGGGCCCGCTGGGACCCGTTCAGATGCGGCCGACCCCTTCAGGCTCAGTGCCGAATCCAGCAGCGACCCACGCCACAAGCCGCCAGCCGCAGGCTTCAGGCGTGAGTAAGGAAAATGGGGAGGCCTCGCTTGTTGGCGTAGTTGGGGCGGTAGCGGTCCACGTTGTAGAGGGTGGCCACGTCCACCATGCGGGGGCCCAGCGCGGGGTCGGGGATGTCGGCGTCCACGTAGCAGCCATTCTGGATGGCCATCATGCGGCCGTGCTTGCCCTCGGCCAGGCAGTCCAGGGCCATGTTGGCGAAGGTGGTGGCGACCATTTTGTCGACGAAGTCGGGCTCGCCGCTGCGCAGGTCGTAGGTCAGGTCGCTGACGATGGTCTCTTCGCCGGAGAGGCGTTTCACCTGGTCGCTCAGCGCCTCGCCGATGTTGACCTTCTTGCGGTGGCCGAAGGCGTCGGGCTCGCCGTACTCGTGGACCTCGGCGCCTTCCCACACCGCCCCTTCGGAGATGACCACCAGGGCGTAGTTGCTGGGGTTGTGACACTTGTCAGTCACCAGCAGATGAATGAGCTTCTCCAGGTTGAAGCGGTGCTCGGGGATGCAGCAGCGAATGGAGGTGACGTAGGCAGTGTAGAGAGCGGTGTATCCGGCGTCGCGGCCGAAGATGCGGAAGATGCCGATGCGCTCATGCGAGCCGACCGTAGTACGCTGGCGGGTGATGGCCGCTACCGCGCGCGTGACGGCGGTCGAGAAGCCGATGCAGTACTCGGTGTTGCGCACGTCATTGTCCATCGTCTTGGGGACAGCGATCACCGGCACATTCTCGCGCTCGAGGACGGGGGCGTAGCTCAGCGTGTCGTCGCCGCCGATGACCACCAGCGCGTCGATTTTCAGAGCCTGGAGGTTGTCGAGGACCGCCGGGGTCACATCGACCACGCCTGGCTTGACCTCCCGGAAGCGGCCCAGGTGCGCCGCCAGGTGCGGCGCCAGACTCTCCACCTTCATCTTCTCCGGGTTGGTGCGCGAGCTATGCAGAAAGGTGCCGCCGGTGCGGTCGATGGTTCGGGTGTTGGCGCGGTCGAGCGGTAGCACGTAGCGCTCCGGGGCGCCGCCGGCCAAGTCCAGGTGGGTCAGCCCCTCCCAGCCTCGCCGGATGCCGACCACCTCAAAGCCCAGCTCGCCGCCGCGGTACACCACCGCCTTAATCACCGAATTCAACCCCGGTACGTCGCCGCCGCCGGTCAGGATCCCGATTCGCTTCTTGGGCATAGCGCTATTCGGTGAAGACCTCCGCTTGTTTGTTGATTTCCCACATCAGGTGATTGATATAGAGCTTGACCAGCGGCTCGGGGTAGCGGCCCCGGAACTGCTCGACTACGCGCTGCTGCCAGCCCTCGGTCAGGTACTTCTCGGCGGAAACATCCTTCTGAAAAAACCCGCTGCCATCGTGCGGGATCGTTAGGAAGTCGAGGACCTGGACGACAAAGTCGATATTGGAAACCAGGATTACCTGGGATAGCTCGCGACCCAAGTCTTCGTCGCGCTCGACGAGGCGTTGCCAGAGCCGCGGCGTCGCCTTGTGCAAGTGCTCTGTGTTCAGCTTGTTCAGGCGCGCCCGGACCTTGAACGATTCGTACATCTGATAAACTTTTAGGGTCCCTAGGGAGATGGTGTGAACCAGCTCATCGAGAGCCGGACGGCCCAACGATTCGAAGACGCACGAGAGTTCCACTTTCGGAGGATAGCATAGCGCGGCGACGTCGCACGAGAACCAGAAAGCCACAGAGGCACAGAGGACACAGAGAATGGAAAAGGAATTGCTTGACAGAGGGGTGAACACAGACTTGCCCGGCCGCGACGGCGAGAGGGCGGCAGGAGGGCCCGCCATGTTGATCCACAAAGAAGATGCCCTGCGCTATCACGAGTTTCCGACGCCCGGCAAGCTTTCTGTCACCCCGACCAAGCCGTGCCGCACGCAGCTCGATCTGAGCCTGGCGTACACGCCGGGAGTGGCCGAGCCGTGTCTGGAAATCGCGCGCAACCCCCAACTGGGGTGGAAATACACCTCGCGCTCGAACCTGGTGGCGGTGGTCACCAACGGGACCGCC
>JACQDI010001016.1 GCA_016201195.1 Acidobacteriota bacterium
GCCCGCGCCCCGGCCGATGGTGGTGGCCAGCGCGGCGCCGGTGAGTCCCAACCTCGGAAACGGCCCCCACCCGAACAAGCAGCAGGGCACGAGAACGATGTTGAGGAGATTCGAGAACCACAGGACCCGCATGGCGATCACCGCATCGCCCGCGCCCCGGAAGACCGCATTGATCAGGAACAGCAGCAGGACCGTTACGGTCCCGCCCAGCAAGACAGTGGTGTAGCCGGACCCGGTCTGAATCACGCCGGGCGAGGCGCCCATGATTCGCAGCAGATCGGGCGCGAACAGGACGCCGGCCACGCCCACCACCACCGACACAATCACCCCGAGCAGGATCGACTGCACCGCGCCGATGGCGGCTCCGGCCGGATCTTTCTCGCCGGTGCGGCGGGCCACGTAGGCGGTAGTGGCCATGCTGAGGCCCATGGCCACGGCGAACACCAGGGTGAGCAGCGACTCGGCCAGGCCGACCGTGGCAACCGCGTCCGCGCCCAGCCGCGCCACGAAGAACACGTCCACCACCCCGAACAGCGACTCCATCACCATCTCCAGCACCATGGGAATCGCCAGGATGGTGATGGCCCGGCCGAGGCTGCCCTGGGTGAAGTCCTGCTCGGTGCCGACAATCGCCTCGCGGACGGCAGCCCAGAGACCGGAGGGGGACGGCTCGCGGGGGACGGAAATATCCAGGGAATCGCTCATACAGGAGGGGCAAGCCGGAGGCTTACCCTACAAGCGGCGCGCCACCACCATGGTCATATCATCCTGCAATTCGGGGCGGCCCGTCCACTGGCCCACGGCGGCGATCACCTCGTCGATGATTTCGCGGACCGGACGCCGCCAGTGGCGCACCAGCAGCTCGATCAGCCGCTGCTCGCCGAACTCCTCGGCGAACTCGTTCTCCGGCTCGGTCACCCCGTCGGTAAATGCCACCAGCAGGTCGCCGGAGCACAGCTCGAGCTCACTCTGCTCGTATGGCACGGAGGGGAACACGCCCACCACCATGCCGTTCACGTCCAGCCGTCGCGGCTCTCCGTTGCGGATCAGCACCGGGGGCAGGTGCCCGGCGTTGGTGTAGATCAGGCGGCCCTGGCGGTCGTCGTAGGCGCCGAAGAAAAACGTGGCATATTTTTCAGGCGCGGTGTTGTGGTGAAGCTGCACGTTGAGCTGGGAAACCACGGCGGCCGTCGGGAACCGCCAGACCCCTTCACCATCGTCCCGCGCCGCCCAAAGCTGGGTGCGCAGCATGGACTGGATGGAGGCCATCAGCAGCGCGCCCTGGATTCCTTTGCCCGACACGTCGGCGATGGCCAGCGCCAGCCGGTCTTCGGACAGCTTGACGAAGTCAAAGTAGTCACCGGAGACTGAGCGGGCGGCGTTGCACACGCCCAGGATCTCCAAGCCGCGCAGCACCGGCGGCTCCTTGGGGAACAACTGCTCCTGCACCTCGCGGGCGATGGCCAGCTCGGAGGCCAGCCTCTGCCGCTCCTGGGACTCCACAATCAGCCGCTCGATCGACTCGGTCATACTGTTGAAGGAGCGGGAGAGCTCGGCGAGCTGATCGTGGCCGCTGATCGGAATGCGATAGGAAAAGATGCCCTCGTTGACCTTTTGCGTGCCTTCATACAGCTCGTGGACGCTGCTGGTAAGGGTGCGGGTGATCGAAATGCCGACGACCAGCGAGAGCAGCTCGACGATCAGGAACGTAGTGCCGACTAAAATGAAAAAGATAACCACGCCCTGGGCCACGTCCACGCGCTGGCCGAACAGGAGGCGGAATACGGCCGAGGGGCGGGTCTGGATCTCCAGGGTCGCATAGGTTTCGGGATCCCCGTCCCGCCAGTGTTCGATTGGAAACGGCAGAGTCAGCCAGGTCACGGCCGGATCGAGACGGTTGGCCGGCGGAGGCAGCGGCGTGCGGGTTCCAAGAGCGCCAGAGAGTTCGGCCGGGGTCGCGACAAATCCTCCCCCGGGCCGCTGGCGAACAGGAACCAGCGAGATCCGCCCCAGGCCGGGCGCCAAGCTCGCCAGGTAGGACTCGCTGAGAGGGGCGAGCAAGGCCACCTCCACCGGACCCGGCGCGCGCGGCGGCTCCGTTTTCTGCACCGGGGCCACGCCTGGCTGCCGGGCCGTGAGCGGCTCCGCTCCAAATGCTTCCCCCGGGTGAGCCGGCCCGGAAACGTGCGCCAGCAGAAAGAACTTGTCGTCTCTCCGGACGATCCACCGGAAATCCCGGAGGCCCGGATAAGGGGGGTCGAGGTTCGCGCTCGCCGGGAACACTTGATTCCGCCCGCTATCACGAACCAGCGCCCGCAAGCCCGGCCAACTGGACGCTGCCGGCTCCAGGTAGCCGGACACCAGCGCGCTGCGGCGCCCAGGGTCGGCGGTGCGCAGGATCCAGGCCAGCGCCGCGGCCGCGCCGTGCAGCCGGCTGGCCCGCCGATCCAGCTCGGAGCTGGCCATCTGCACTGCCACTTGGCCGGTGACCACGTAGCCCGCCAGCCCCACTAGCACCGTCACCAGCAGCAGCGGCACCAGCCCGATAAACAGGAACAGCACGATCATCCGGTTGCGCACCCGCCACAGCAGGGTTCGGATGGCCAGGCGCAGGCCTTTGAAGATGAGCAGCAGGGCGGTCAGAAACGTGACCACCAGCAGCAGGTCGCGTCCGGGAGGTTTCCAGCGAAAGATGCGTTCCACCAGCCAGGAAGCCGCACTCAAGGTGAGAAGAACGAGCCAGAGCTTCTCCAGCCGCCCCAGGGGAGGGAGCCGAACTGGAAGCTGGAGAGACATGGAGGAGTCTCGGAGAGCGGGTCAGGGGGCCGGCTTGCGGCCCAGGGGGACCGCTCCCTCACGGTCGCGGCTCGGAAAGCAGTTACGGTCCGGCCTTCTGGACCTTGCTGTGCCGGATGCCGTACAAGCCGTAGATTAGCAGGCCGATGACCAGCCAGACAACCAGGCGCCACCAGGTGTCCTGGGGCAGAAACCCGATCAGCGCCAGCGAAGTGAGCACCCCCATGACCGGAACAAAGGGATACCCCGGCGTCTTGAACGGCCGCGGCAGATCGGGGCGCCGGATGCGCAGCACGATCACGCTCGCGGAAACAATGGCGAACGCCAGCAGCGTGCCGATGTTCACCAGCTCACCCAGCACGCGGATGGGCAGCAGCCCGGCGATGATGGCCACCACCACGCCGGTGAGCATGGTGATGACGTAGGGGGTTCGATACTTGGGGTGGATCCGGGAGAAGACCTCCGGCAGCAGGCCGTCGCGCGACATCGAGTAGAAGACCCGCGACTGGCCGAGCAGCATCACCAGCATCACCGATCCCAGGCCCAGCACCGCGCCCAGCTCGACCACCCAGGCGAGCCACCGGAACGGCGTCGCTTCGATCCCCACCACGATCGGCGCCGGCACGCCCAGCAACTTGTAGCTCACCAGGCCAGTGAGGATCCCGGAAACCAGGATGTAGAGGACGGTGCAGATCGCCAGCGATCCCAGGATGCCGATGGGCAGATCCCGCTTGGGATTCTTACATTCCTGGGCCGCTGTCGATACCGCGTCGAAGCCGATGTAGGCGAAAAACACCAGCGCCCCGCCGCGCAGCACGCCGAACCACCCGTAGCGACCCAAGCTTTCTTCGGGCGGGATGAAGGGATGCCAGTTCTCCGGCTTGATGTACCAGATGCCGCAGCCGATGAACAGCAGCACAATGCCCAGCTTGAGGACCACGACGATGCTGTTCAAGGTGGCCGATTCCTTGATCCCTTTGGCCAGCACGGCCGAAATTAGCAGCAGCACGCCGAAGGAGACCAGGTTGAACGCGCCGGTGTTGACGAAGTGGCCGTTCTGGAGCACGAAGGTCGAGGTCGAGACCGAGTCGGGTATGTAGATGCCGAAGTGTTTCAGCAAGGGAACGAAATGGCCGGCCCAGCCGACCGAGACGGTCGAGGCGCCCAGGGCGTACTCGAGGATCAGGTCCCAGCCGATGATCCAGGCGAACAACTCGCCCAATGTGGCGTAGCCGTAGGTATAGGCGCTTCCGGCAATGGGGATCAGCGAGGCGAACTCGGCGTAGCAAAGCCCGGCGAAGGCGCAGGCGATGGCCGAGGCGACGAACGAAAGCACGACCGCCGGCCCGGCGTTGTTAAACGCCGCCTCGCCGGTGAGCACGAAGATGCCCGCGCCAATGATGGCGCCGATGCCCAGGGCGGTCAACTGCCAGGGTCCCAGCACGCGCTTCAGCGTGTGGATGCCCGTCTCGCCCGCCTCGGTCATCAGGAGTTGCATCGGTTTTCGAATCAAGAGATTTGGCATTAGGTTCCTTGGTTAAAAGCGTTCACGCAAAGCCCGCAAAGGACGCTAAGAAGACCTCAACACATTACGTTCCTCGCCGGCGCCAAAAGTAGTAGACCGGGACGCCGAGCAGCACGATCACCAGCCCGGGGAAGGTGTAGCCGGGCTTGTAGAGCAGCAGCATCACTTCAATATAGACCGCCACCACGATGTAGAAGGCCGGCGCCCACGGGTATCCCCAGGCCAGGTAGGGGCGCTCCATCTCGGGCCGGCGCCGTCGCAGGACGAACAGTCCGGCGATGGTCAGGATATAAAACAGCAAAACCGCAAAAATAACATAGTCCAGCAGGTCGTTGTACGTGCCGCTGAGGGTAAGCAGGCAGGCCCACACGCACTGCACGGCGAGAGAAGCAACGGGGGTGTGGTAGCGGGGGTGGATGTCGCCGACCCGGCGGAAGAACAGGCCGTCCCGGGCCATGGCGTAGTAAACGCGGGCGCCGGCCAGGATCAGCCCGTTCATGCACCCGAAGGTGGAAACCATGATGGCCAGGGCCATGAGCCGTTCGGCGTTGCCGCCGAGCATCGCCTGCACGGTCGCCGTCGCTACCCGGTCTTCAGCCGCGTGCTGGATGGCGGGGTCCAGCGGCAGCCAGCGCAGATAGACGAAGTTCGTGGCGACGTAGAGGGCCAACACCAGGCCCGTCCCCAAGGCCAGCGAAAGCGGCAGATTGCGGCGAGGATTCTTCACCTCGCCGGCGGTGAAGGTCACGTTGTTCCAGGCGTCGGCGGCAAAGAGCGCCCCCACCATGCCCACCGCCACGAAGCGCAGGCTCTCGAAGCTGAGGCTGGCCCCGCTCCAGAAGCCGGCGAAGTTCTGCTGGACCGCCTGGGGGTTCGATCCCAGGGCGAAACCGAGCACCACCAGCCCCAGCAGCGACGCCGTTTTGGCTACGGTGAAGATGTTTTGAATCGTGGCCCCGGTCCGGATGCCCAGGCAGTTGACCGCGCTCAGAGAGATCAGCAACAGGATCCCCACCAGGCGCTGCGTGCTGAGGCCGGGCAGGATGATGTTGGTGGCCGAGATCCACGGGAAGAACACGCCGCTGAACTTGGCGAAGCCCACGGCGACGGCGGCAATGGTTCCGGTCTGGATGACCAAGAACAGGGTCCAGCCGTACAGAAAGCCGCTCAACGGTCCCAGCGCTTCGCGCAGGTACACGTACTGCCCACCGGCGTGAGGCATGGCCGCCGCCAGCTCCCCGTAGCTCAAAGCGGCGATCACGGTGAGCACTGCCGAGACCAGCCACACCAGGATCAGCAAGCCCGGCGAGCGCACTTGGCGGGCGACGTCGGCGGAGACGATGAAGATGCCCGAGCCGATCATCGATCCCATGACCAGGGTGGTCGAGTCGACCAGCCCCAGGCCTTGAATCAGCCCGGCCTTGCTCTCTACTGCGCGGTCAGTTGTAGCCATTCGTCGAGACGCGCCCCCAGGTCGCCGGCCAGCAGATCGAAAATCACGGCCACCGCGTCGGCGCCAGCGTCGAGCACCGCCCGGGCGTTCGAGCGGGTGATGCCGCCGATCCCGATTAGCGGCTTCGCGGTCAGCGGCCGCAGCGCGGCGAGAGCTTCCACGCCCACCACCGGATCAGGCCGCTCCTTCGATCCCGTGGGATAAACGGGGCCGATGGCCAGGTAGTCAACCGGCTCCGCGTCCCCCGCCCGGAGCTGCGCGCGATTGTGGGTCGAGAACCCGATCCAAAGCGAAGATCCTACCATGAGGCGGACCTTCGACGGGGGTAAATCGTCCTGCCCCAGGTGAACCCCGCCCGCCCCGAGCATCAGCGCCACATCGGCCCGGTCGTTGATCAGGTAGCGGACTCCGGCCGGCTGAAGGATGCGCCCGATCGCTTCCGCCTGCGCGAAGACCTCGCGGGTATACGGCCCTTTGTGGCGGTACTGTACAACTGGTACACTGGCCCGGGCCAGCGCCTCAGCAAGCGCTTCCGGCCGCACGCCGGCGCGGCTGCACGCGGCTGTGTCAATGATGGGGTAGAGCCCGCGAAGGGAGGCCATCCAGGCACCAGTTTACCGTGTCAGGACTTGACGGATACCAGGGCAGGAACCATAATCATGCGAGATCACCATCTTTTGTTAAGGATACGAACGGGGAGGCGATAGCATGAGCGTAATGGATCGGCGCGCGTTTTTTCAGGGGGCTATTGCCGCGGCGGGGCTTGCTTCCGCACGGCGGGCACCCGGGGCGGAGGCCTCCGACCTCAAGGCAGTCTTGGCGCAGGTCGAGAAGCGTCACGGCGGGGCCGTCGAGCGGCTGCAAGAATGGGTCCGCCAGCCGTCGATCGCCGCGGAGAACCGGGGCATGGCCGAGGGCTGCGACCTCATGATGCGGCTCCTGCGCGATGCGGGATTCGATCGGGTCACGAAAATCCCCACCGACCGGCACCCCGGCGTTTTCGCCACGCTCGACGCCGGCGCTCCGCGAACGCTCGGCGTCTATTTCATGTACGACGTGAAGCAGGTGGATCCGTCCGAGTGGTCTTCGCCTCCCTGGGAGGCC
>JACQDI010000169.1 GCA_016201195.1 Acidobacteriota bacterium
AGTGCGGCGCGCCCCACATCTGGTAGAGCAGGCCCATCACGTCAAACGCCCCGAACCAGACCACCAGGCTTGTGGCGACGACCCAGTGTCGCGGAAACGGGAACAACCGCCGTCCCAGCAGCAGCAGGCAAGCCGCCAGCAGGGCAGGGAACAGAAAGTCAGCCGCCAGAAACGCCGACGGTACGGTGAGCGAAAACAGCCGCGCCACCTGCGCCAGCAGGATGGGGCCCAGCCGGTCTTTATACCAGAAGGTCCCGGGCGGCAGGCCGCCCTTTACGTATTCTTGATAGGATTGGACCGTGTTTCCCAGCCACTCCCCCCGCAGCGCTTCGTGCGTATAGCGCGCATACGCGTTGGTTTCATCCCACAGCCAGTGGTCGAATTTGTGAAAATAGCCAGCGGATCCCACCCCACGCAATACCCAGGTATTGTATATGAGCGGCGTATACAGGCGCCCGCGCCAGGCCAGTCCCGCCAGGTGCCCGGAGGAAAACGAAACACCTACCAGCACGCAGAACAGCCCCAGCCCCAGAGCGGTTCTCATGATCCGTGCCCGGAGAAGTGGTACACCAGGATCGACTTGCCGACCCGCGCCACCGGACGGCGCCCCTTCAGCCAGGTCAGATCGGCCTGATCGGGGCGGGTGGCGAACAGGTGATTCACGCTCGCCGCCACCCACCCGGTAGGGCGCGCGTCGGAGGAAAGCGGCCGGACGCCGTGTATCCCCAGACGGCGCGGATCGGCGGCGCCGAAGTAGCTCAGGTACACGGTCGAGATATGGTTCGCCTCCAGGTAGCGCCGCAGCCGCTCGAGATCCTGCCCCCAGTCCAGGTTGCTGTCGAGCAAAAACCGTTCTTCCCGGCCGCGCGCGATCTGGTTGAAGTAGGCCAGATAGTCGGGGTGGGCGAGCAACGATTCCGCGCCGTGCCAGGCTGCCAGCGCCAGGGCTATCCCGGCCACCACGCGCGGGCCGGCGAATAGCCCTGCCGCCGCCAGCGCGAGGAACGGATAGATCGCCAGGATATAGCGGATGCCCAGATCCATGTGGCTGGCCATGCCGATGGCCAGAATCACAGCGGCCGCCACCAGCGGCGCCGCCGTCTCCGGCCGCTTGGGCAGCGTCCACACCGCCATCGCCACCAGCAGCAGCAGGGGGATGGTGGTCTTCACCGCCAGCGCCACCGGAAAGTAATACCACCAGCCGAACTGGCTGACGCGGCCCAGCAGATAGCACGGGTGCCCCCGTGCGTTATGGGCCAGCACGTCCAGAATGCCCCGAGCGAGGCGGGGCGCCGGGATCGCTCCGCTCCCGATGAGGACCTGGTAGGCGCTCTCCAGGTACTGACCAGAGGTTCCAGCCACCGGTGGGATCTCGGCCGGCGGTAGCGGCCCTACGTCAAACAGGTAGCCGGCCCAGATCCCCAGCCCGGCGACCCCCACGAACAGAGCGCCGTGCTTCACTGCCGTCCGCCACCCGGGCCACTGTCTCCTGCGAGCGAGCAAGAAGAAGACGGCCGCAATCGCCGGCACGAAAAACACCGCCGAGAGCTTGACCAGCACCGCCACGCCGAAGGCCAGCGCCGCCAGCAGGCAGTTCCGCAGCCCGGGCTCCCGGCTCCACCGCCAGAAATGATAGGCCGCGGCCAGGGTGGTCACGGCCGCCCCGAAATCCAAGGTGGCCAGGGACGCATGAGCCAGCAGGTTGGGCGAAAGGCTCGCCAACGCGGCCGCTCCCAGTCCGGCCGCCGGCCCGTACAGAGCCCGGCCCCAAACGTAGACGTAGCCCACTAGAAAGGGCGCAAAAATCAGGTTGCCAAACCGGGCCAGGCTCAGGGTGCGCCAGTAGAACTCCGGCTCGCTCGTGGTCCATAGCAGATGGTGGTTTGTTCGGCGGTTTTCCTCGCTCTGCCGCAAGCCGGCCAGGAAGGGCGGCAACGCCAGCACCATGTGGGCCAGCGGCGGATGCTGGGTCTCCAGCGTGTAGCGCCCGGTTTGCCAGACTTCCAGGCCGCACGCGATGTGGCCGCTTTCATCCGTGGTGTCGTTGAAAACCCGCCAGGTGCGGAAGCAGCGGAGCCCGAAAAGGCCAATGAGGAGGGCGAGGGCGCAGCCGATCAGCCGAGGCGGCATACAGCAGACTAGTCTAACGCCCGGCGAATCTCCCCGCTGTGAATCAGCTCGGCCACGCGGGCGATGTCGCCGGACACATCGCGGTCGCCGTGGAGCGGCGCGGCCGCTCGACGCACCGCCTGGTACGCCCGCGCAGCACGGCGACCGGTCCTGAGCGGGGCGAGGAAATCGAGCGCTTGCGCCGCGCACAGCGCCTCGATGGCCAGCACGGTCCGCGTGTGGGCGACTACCTGCTTGAGCTTCAGTGCCGCTGTCATGCCCATGCTCACGAAATCTTCTTTGTTGCCGCTGGTGGTGATCGACTGCACCGACGCGGGCGTGGAAAGCACGCGGCACTCGGCCACCAGGGCCGCCGC
>JACQDI010000170.1 GCA_016201195.1 Acidobacteriota bacterium
CATTGCCCGGACTGGGCTTGCGTGATGAGTTCCTCGCATTCGGTGGAAGCGGTGGATCGGAAAAGCATCCGGATGTGCGAGGCGTGCCGCAGGCGCTTGTTGCGGGAATAACCCCACCGTTGCGGCAAATCCCCCAAATCCAGTCCACATAAGATGTTTCAGCGGCCCGGGCCAGCGTTGCAAAGTTGATCAATTCAGACCAGTTTCCAATTGATTCAATCGTTTGAGCCTTTTGGCACGCCCATTGCACTCCTGGGGCCCGGAATGCCCTACCAGGTGGAGATCCCTGACCAGGAATACTGGCGGCGGCAGATCAAGTGTCAGTATGCCTGTCCGGTCCACACCGACGCGCGGGGATACATCAGGGCGATTGCCACCGGCGAGTACGAGAAGGCCTACCGGATCGCGCGGGGACCGAATCCGCTGGCCTCGATCTGCGGGCGGGTGTGCGGGGCGCCGTGCGAGGTGGCTTGCCGGCGCGGGACGATCGATCAGCCGCTGGCGATCCGGGCGTTGAAGCGGTTTGTCACCGACCAGTTTGGGCGGCAGCCCGTGAAGCCGGAGGAAATACCCGAGGGCGATTGCGACGGCCTCGAGGAAGTGACGCACCTGGCGCGGTTCCTGGCCTCGCGCGAGTACCGGCGTCCGGACGGCGCGCGGGTGGCGATCATCGGCTCCGGCCCGGCGGGACTGGCTGCGGCCCACGACCTGGCGTTGCTTGGCTGCCGCCCGGTGGTGTTCGAGATGGAGTCCGCCCCGGCAGGGATGCTCTACACGGGGGTGCCCGCCTACCGGCTGCCGCGGGACCTCATCGCCGCCGAGGTCGAGTTGATCCGCGCCCTGGGCGTGGAGTTTCGCTGCGGGGTGAAGGTCGGGCGCGACATCGCCTTCGCCGACCTGCGGCGGGAGTATCACGTGGTGATCATTGCCGTGGGCGCCAAGCGCGCCCGGATGCTGTCGATCCCAGGGTCCGACGCCGAGGGCGTCGTGGGGGGGATCGACTTCTTGCGGGCGGCGGCGTTGGGCGAACCAGTCGCCCTCGGGCGCCGGGTAATCGTGATTGGCGGCGGCAACGTCGCCTACGATGTCGGCCGAACCGCCGCCCGCCTGGTGGACAGGCAGACCGAGAGCGACATCAGCCGCGTCGCCCTCCGCCAGCCAGCGGTCCGCGAGGTGCACTTGGCGTGCCTGGAGTCACGCGAGGAGATGCCCGCCGACGAGATCGAGATCATCGAGGGCGAGGAAGAAGGCATCACCCGCCACAACTCCCTCGGCCCCAAGGAGTTTTTGTTCCGCGCGGAGAACGGCCGGAGGGTTGTCACCGGCGTCCGCTTCCGCCGCGTGCTTTCCGTGTTCGACGAGAAGAAACGCTTCGCCCCGGTCTACGACGATCAGGAGACCACCGACATCGCCGCCGACACGGTCTTGCTGTCGGTGGGCCAGATGCCGGACCTGACGTTTCTCGATCCCGACGTCAAGCTCAAATCGCCTACCCAGATCGAGCTTGATCCGGAAACGCTCGAAACAACGATGGAGGGCGTGTTCGCGGCGGGCGACGTGGCCTACGGCGCGCGGCTGATGATCGATGCCATCGCCAGCGGCAAGAAGGCGGCGCGGTCGGTGTACCGCTATCTCACCGGCCAGACCATCGAGCCCGAGGAAACGCAGTTTCATTTCGAGATCGGCGATTACGGCCGCGAGGCGGGCTATGAGAAGCGCGGGCGGCTGTCGATCCCAAGCGTCCCAGCGCGGCTGCGACTCGCCGACCCCAGGACCCTGGTCGAGACCGGGTACACCGAGACGCAGGCGCTGTCGGAAGCGGGCCGCTGCCTGGACTGCGGCGTCAACACCATCTTCGACGGCGAAAAGTGCATTCTCTGCGGCGGGTGCGTGGATGTTTGCCCGACACTCTGTCTCAAGCTGGTCGGAATCGAAGAGCTGGACGCGGAGACGCGGAGACTGTGGGACGCGGAGACGGAATGGTCGGCGATTCTCAAAGACGAAGGCCGCTGCATCCGCTGCGCCTTGTGCGCCGAGCGTTGCCCGACCAAGGCCATCACCATGGAGCGGTTTCAATTTCAACAGGAGTGGACGACATGTTCGATGCCGGTCGCCGCGATTTCCTAGGACTGGCTGCCATTGGGAGCGCGCTGGCCGCGCTGGGCACGGCGCTCGCCGGCGTGCTGCGGCTGCCCAAGCCGGCCGTGCTGCCGGGGCCCATGCGGGTCTACAAGCTGGGCGATCCAGCCCAGTTCGCGGTCGGCTCCGTGGTGAAGATGGACGCCGAGCAGTTGTACCTGTTTCGCGATGAGCGGGGTTTCCACGCCATCTCTTCGGTGTGCACGCATCTGGGCTGTATCGTGGCCCACAGCGAGCGGGAGGGTTTCGCCTGCCCTTGTCACGGGTCGAAGTTCGACACCCAGGGCAAAGTGACCGGCGGCCCGGCGCCCACCGGCCTGGCGTGGCTGGAGGTCTCGCTCTCGCCCGACGGGCAGTTGCAGGTGAACGGGGAAACCGAGGTGTCGCGAGGCACCCGCTTCCAGGTTGGGTAAAGAAGGCTTAATGAGACACACGGCGCGGACAAACTGCAAATGTGGCGCACGCACTCTGGCGTGCCGCGCCGACACTCGTGTCGGCGCTCGGGGGTCGAGAGTCTCGACCTGGCAGGCTGAACAATGATCGAGAACCTCAAGGCGCTGCCTCAAAACCTGCGCGACTCGGTCGTGCGTTACACGCTCCACCCCACCTCCGACCGCGAGCGCTCCCAGGCCACCTTCCACAACCTGTTCCTGCACCTGCAAAGCGTGCGCGTGCACCGCAACACGCTGCGCGTCGCTTACAGCTTCGGGCTGGGCCTCATCACGACAGCCAGCTTCGTCCTGCTCACCCTCACCGGCATCCTGCTGATGGTCTACTACAAGCCCTCCACCGAGCTGGCCTACGGGTCGGTGAAAGACATCCACTTCGTGGTGCCGGCGGGGCGCTTCATCCGCAACATCCACCGGTGGGCGGCGCACCTGATGGTGGTGGCGGTGTTCCTGCACATGGCGCGGGTGTTCTACACCGGCTCCTACAAAAAGCCGCGGGAGTTCAACTGGCTGGTGGGGCTGGCGCTGCTGGTGCTCACCCTGGGCCTGAGCTTCACCGGATACCTGCTGCCGTGGGATCAGCTCGCCTACTGGGCCATCACCATCGGGGCCAACATCGCCAACTCGCCGCGCGAGGTTACGGACGCGCTGCACATCACGAAGTTCTTGGACGTCGGCGGCTTCCAGAAACAGTTGCTGCTGGGGGCCAACTACGTGGGCCAGGAGGCGCTCATCCGGTTCTACGTGCTGCATGTGGCCGCGCTGCCCATCCTGATGGCCATGCTCATGGGCGTGCACTTCTGGCGCGTGCGCAAGGACGGCGGCCTCTCGCGCGACGAGACAGCCCCGCGGGATCCGAACGACGTGTTCTCACCGACTAAGACCTACGGGCTGATGGCGGTGGTGCGGGGCCGCACGCCGGCGGTGGGCCGCGGGCCGGAAGGCACGGTCCAGAGCTGGCCCCACCTGCTGTGGGCGGAGATGGCCGTGTTCATGTTTACCGTGGCGGTGACCCTCGCCCTGTCGTACTTCTTCGACGCGCCGCTGAAGGAGATGGCCGATCCGGCCATCCCCGAGAATCCGGCCAAGGCTCCGTGGTACTTCCTCGGGCTCCAGGAGCTGGTCTCCTATTCGGCGTTCATGGGCGGCGTGGGCATCCCCACCATCGCCCTGATCGGCCTGGGGTTGATCCCCTACCTCGACCGCGATCCGCGCGGGGTGGGCAAGTGGTTCGGCGGGCCGGAGGGAAAACGCATCTTCTGGCTGTCGACCGTTTTCGGATTGATCAGCGTGGTCGCCTTGCTGGCGCTCACGGTCAACTGCGGATGGCTGCGCAACTGGATTCCGTCCATTCCCCAACCGGTGATCACGCTGATCAATCCGGGAACGGTCATCGTGCTGCTATATGCGGCATGGTCGCTGTGGATCTTGCGCCGGACGGCTTCGCTCCGGCTTTCGGCGGTGGCGCTGTTTACGTGCTTCCTGGCCGGGTTCGTGGTGCTGACCTCGATGGGATCGATTTTCCGCGGGCCCAACTGGCAGTTCTACTGGTGGCCGAGTCAATGGCCGGTGCACTGACATGAGCGACCCGTCGCGAGCGTACAAATGGATATTGCTGATCTCTAGCCTGGTGACGCTCGGGTTCCTGCTTGCTGCGGCCGCGCGGGAGAATGTGACCGCCGAGTGGCGGCACGTCCAGAAAGACTACCAGCGGATCCTGCTGGCCAAGGCTGGTGACGCCACGAGCCGGCGGGTAGCCGGGCAGTTCCCCGTCGAGATCCGGCAGGTCACGGTCCCGGCGCTCAACACCGTCGATCGCTGCGTGAGCTGCCACCTGGGCATCGACGACCCGCGCATGAAAGACCAGCCGGAACCCCACCGCGCGCATCCCAAGGAGCTGCTGAAGATCCACCGCACCGAGAAGTTCGGCTGCACGGTCTGCCACCAGGGCCAGGGCGCGGCGCTCACCTTCCACGAGGCCAAGGCTGAGGATTACTTCTGGGATTACCCGCTGCTGCCCGCGTCGCTGACCGAGGCCTCCTGCAACTCCTGCCACGATCCCCGCGCGCTGCCGCGAGGCGCGGCGGCCAAGCTCGTTCGCGGCATGGAGTTGTTCGACGAAAAGGGCTGTTGGGCGTGCCACAAGCTGGATGGCAAGGGTGGGCAGCTCGGCCCGGCGCTCGACAACGTGGGCCTGAAGACCAAGCACCAGTTCATCCGCGCGAATCTCAAAGGGTCGCAGACGGTGTGGCATTGGCTCTCCCAGCACTTCCGTGACCCTATGGGGATCGTCCCCGGCAGCCGCATGCCGGCCCCCGCGCTGACCCCGGTCGAAAACGAGGCGCTCACCGTCTACATGCTCTCGCTGCGCAAGCGCTCGCTGCCCGAGGAGTACCTGGCGCCGGACAAGATCGAGCAGAAATACGCGAGGTTGCATCCGCCCGCTCCGAACGGTGAGGCGCTCTACAAGCAGTACTGCGCCTCGTGCCACGACACAGGTCTCTACACACGCTGGGACAAGAATTTCCAGCGTTTCGTGCCGGCGATCCGCAACCCGTCGTTCGTGCGCACCGAGGACGACGAGTGTTTGCTGGCCAACGTCGAGGAGGGCCGTCCCGGAACGTTCATGCCTGCCTGGGGCCCCAAGGCGGGCGGGCTGAGCAAGCCGGAGATGGAGGCGTTGGTGGCCTACCTGCGAGGGGCCGTGAAGCCGGCGGAGCTGGCCGCGGCCCCCGCGGGCGGATCGGTCGAGCGCGGCCGGACGCTGTTCGGGCGAAATTGCGCCGGCTGCCACGGCGCCCAAGGCCAGGGCCTGATCGCCCCGGCGCTCGCCAACCCGGTGTTCCAGAAGGCGGCCACCGACGCCTTTATCGCCGAGACGATCCGCAGCGGCCGCGAGAACACCCCCATGCCCGCCTTCGCCCGCGCGGGCTTCGGCCAAGCCGAGATAGCCGACCTGATCGCCCATATCCGGAAGGGATTCACGAAATGAAAAGCCGCCGCGACATCTTGAAACTCGCTGGGGCCGCCGCCATGGCCGCTTCGGTTCCGGGCTGCCGCAAAACCGAGAAGCCGCTGCTAGAAAGTTTCTCGACGGCTACGCTCGATCCCCTCCATAGCTATCCGTATAGGTCCTGGGAAGACCTCTATCGCAAGCAATGGACCTGGGACAAGGTCGTTCGTTCGACCCACTCCGCCAACTGCACCGGCTCCTGCTCCTGGAGGGTCTATGTCCGCGAGGGGGTGATGGTGCGCGAGGAGCAGGCCGCCGATTACCCGAAGATCAACGCGACCCTGCCCGACTACAACCCGCGCGGCTGCCAGAAGGGGGCTTGTTTCGTCGAGTACGTCTACGGCCCGCAGCGGCTCAAGTCGCCGCTGATCCGCGTGGGCGCGCGTGGCGAAGGCAAGTGGCGCAAGGCATCGTGGGACGAGGCGCTCACCCTCATCGCTGACAAGCTGCTCGACAACATCTACAACTACGGCCCGGATACCAACGCGTTCTTCAGCGTGATCCCGGCCATGAGCCCGGTGAGCTTCTGCGCGGGTTCCCGCCTGGCCCACTACATTGGCGGGGTTTTTTGCTCCTTCTACGACTGGTATTGCGACCTGCCCCCCGGCGAGCCGCTGACCTGGGGTGTGCAGACCGAGGCCTGCGAAACCGCCGACTGGTTCAACTCGCGCTACATCGTGCTGTGGGGCAGCAACATCTCGCAGACCCGCATTCCCGACGCCCACTTCGCCTACGAAGCGCGCTACAACGGCGCGAAGCTGGTGTGCATCTCGCCGGACTTCAACTCGAGCGCCGTCCACGCCGACCTGTTCTTGCAGATCAACCCGGGGACCGACGCGGCGCTGGCCCTCGCCGTGGCCAAGCACATCATCGACAGCAAGCTCTACGACGAACCCTACATCAAAGAGCAGACCGATCTGCCGCTGCTGGTGGTCAAGGAAACCGGCCGCTTTCTCCGCCCCGAGGGCGTGGCCGACGTGTTCTACTATCGCGACGCCAAGTCCGGCCAGGTCAAGGAAGCGCCCGGCTCGATGGGATCGAAGACCAAGAGCATCAGCCTCGGGGGGGATGATCCCGATCTGCACGCCCGCTTCACCCACAACGGCAAAGAGGTCGTAACCGTTTTTGAGCTCCTTAAGGAAAAGCTCGCGCCCTACACGATCGAGGCGGTCGCCGCCCAGACGGGCCTCGCCGAAAACGACATTCGCCTCTTCGCCCAGGAGTTCGGGACGCGTCGCCCGGCGATGATCATTCACGGGGCGGGCACGAACCACTGGTTCCACAACGACCTGATCAACCGCGCATTCATCCTGCTCGTGGCGCTGACGGGCAACGTGGGCAGGAACGGCGGTGGGTTTAACCACTATGTAGGCCAGGAGCGGATCTGGCCCGAGCGCGGCTTCCGAGCCTACGCCTTCCCCGAGGGTCCCAAGAAACAGCGCTTCCAGAACACCACGCTGTGGACCTACGTGCACTCCTCGAACAAGGATCCACACCTCTACAACGGCAAGCCCATCGAGCACTACATCGAGGAGAGCATCAAGAACGGCTGGATGCCGCTCTACCCGAAAAACCGCAAGCAGAAGCCCCGCGCCATGATCATCTGGCGCGCCAATTACCTGAACCAGGCCAAGGGGAACGAGTACATCCTGAACTCCCTGTGGAAGGACCTCGACCTGATTGTGGACATCAACTTCCGCATGGATACCACCGCTCTGCACTCGGACGTGGTCCTGCCGGCGGCAACCTATTACGAGAAGATCGATCTGAACACGACCGACTGCCACAGCTACATACACCCGTTCAGCAAGGTGCTTGATCCGCTCTATGATTCGAAGACGGATTGGGAGATCTTCAAGGAGCTGTCGGCCAAGATCTCGCAGCGAGCGACCGAGCGCGACCTGAAGCCCTATCGCGACGAGCAGTTCGGATGGGAGCGCGACTTCACGCGGACCTACTTCCAGTGGTCCGGCCAGGGCAAGTTCAAGAGCGACGAGGACGCGGCCAATTTCATTCTCGCCAACTCGCCGGAGACCAAGGGCATGCAGTACGGCATGTTGCAGCAGGGCCCGCGGCGCTTCGTGGCCACCGACGAAGAGGCCTGGACCAGCGACATCAAGCCCGGCCAGGCCTACACCCCGTTCCAGCACCAGGTGGAGCGCAAGAAGCCCTGGCGCACGCTGACCGGCCGCCAGCAGTTTTACATCGACCATCCGTGGTTCCTGGAGCTGGGCGAGCAGCTTCCCATCTACCGCCAGCCGCTCGCCGAGAGCGCCAAGTACCCGTTCTTCTGGAACACGCCGCACGGGCGCTGGTCGATCCACTCGACCTGGCGCGACTCGCGCTACCAATTGCGGCTCCAGCGCGGCATCCCCATCGTCTACATGCACCCCGACGATGCGAAGGAGCGCGGCATCCGGGACAACGACTGGGTGAAGGTGTTCAACGATCACGGCCACCTGGTGACCAAGGTGCAGATCCTGCCCGGCGAGAAGCGCCGGCGGCTGACCATGTACCACGGCTGGGAGCGCTACCTCGGCTTCCTGCAAGGCGGCTGGCAGGCGCCGACCTACGTGAAGATCAAGCCCACGCAGCTCGTCGGCGGCTACGGCCACGTGAACTTCCGGCTCAACTATTGGGGGCCGACCGGGAACAACCGCGACATCCGCGTGGATATCGCCAAGTACACGCCGACCGCGGCGGAGATGAAGGTGATCCTTCGGAGCCGCGACCGTAAGGGAGCGGAGAAAGCGTAGCCATGTTCCAACACCAGTACGCCATGGTCCTCGACCTGAACAAGTGCCTGGGATGCCAGACCTGCACCATGGCCTGCAAGAAGCTGTGGACCGACGGCGACGGTATGGACTACATGTACTGGAACAACGTCGAGACGCGCCCGGGCCAGGGTTACCCGCGCAAGTGGGACCAGATCGGCGGCGGCTTTGAGAACGGCAAGCTGCGGCCGAGCGAGATTCCATCCAGGGAAGATTACGGGCAGCCGTTCCAGTACAACTACGAGGAGAGGATGTTCCAGGGCGGGTTGCAGGTAATGCCGCACGAGCCGGTCGAGAATACGCCCAACTGGGACGAGGACGTGGGCGCCCTGATGCTCGGCGAGAACTACTACTTCTACCTGCCGCGCCTTTGCAACCACTGCACCAACCCGGCCTGCCTGGCCGCCTGCCCCCGCAACGCCATCTACAAGCGCGAGGAAGACGGCATCGTGCTCATCGACCAGGAGCGCTGCGAAGGGTATCGCTACTGCATGCGCGCCTGCCCTTACAAGAAAATCTACTTCAACGAGCTGCTGGGCAAGGCGCAGAAGTGCATCTTCTGCTACCCGCGCCTGGAAAAGGGCGAGGTCAACGCCTGCGCCAGGCAGTGCCCCGGCCGGCTGCGATTCGTCGGCCTGCTCGACGACCCGGGTTCGGCGGTGCACAAGCTGGTGCATGTCTACAAGGTGGCGCTGGGCCTGTTCCCCGAGAAAGGCACCGAGCCGAACGTGTTCTATGTGCCGCCGTTCAACCCGCCGCGCAGGGGCAACTACGGCAAGAGCATTCTCGACGATCCGCGCATGCCGCTCGATTACCTGGTCTACCTGTTCGGCGAGCAGGTCACCGATGTGATCCGGCGTCTGGAGGCGGAGCTGAAAAAGGCCCAGGACGGAGCGCCGAGCGAGGTGCTGCAACTGCTGATCGGGCGGGATGAGGAAGTGCGCTACCAGATTCCGAAGCGCGAGAGTCTGGTTCAAATCACGAATGCTCAGATTCAACCGTTGAGGCGAGCATGAGACACATTGCTCTTTTTCTGATTTTCGCGAGCTGGGCGACGGCTGAAACGGTCGATCTGCCGCTCTATCGGACCCCGCCGCTCTACTCGACAGACCGGCCGGCGGCGCTTGAGATCCCCTCGGTGCGGCTGGACATCCAGCCGGTTGATGGCAAGACGGTGGTGAAGCTCGAGTGGCTCGACCGCTCGCGCGACGCGGAGGCCCCCGCGCCGGACGGCTTTGTCGATGCCTGCGCGGTGATGCTGCCCGCCGGGCCGGTCACCGGGGACGTGTTCCCCTCGCTCCAGATGGGCGACGCCGACCACCCGGTCATTATTTACTACTACGACATGAAAAGGGGAGCGGCGGTGATGGAGGCCTCCGGACGCGCGACCACCCGCCGCACCGGCAAGACCTTCACCGCCCAGGCCGCCTACGCCGGCCAGAAGTGGCAGGTGACCCTGGAGCTGCCCGCGCTGCCCGCGGGAACGCCCCTCTCGGTGGCCATCTGGAACGGCGCGCAGCAGGACCGCGACGGCCGCAAGTATTTTTCGCTATGGCACAGGACACGCTGAACCCGTACGCCACGTTCCGCTTCGCCCTCGGCTACCCCGACGAGCGGCACCTGGAAATGTTCCGCGGCCTCTCGGATGAAACACCGCAGACGCTCGAGGAGCTGCGTTCGCTGTATCTCGAGCTCTTCGAGGCCGGGCTGCCGCATCCCAAGTGCCCGCTGCTGGAAAGCCATTACGTGTTGAACCGCCCGGCCACCGAAGTTGTGCTCGAAAACAAGCTGTTCTACAAGCATTTCGGACTGCAAGTGGAGTCCAAAGCCGCCCCCGACCACCTGCTCACCCAGCTCGAGTTCCTGAGCTGGCTGGAGCACTGCGTGGCGGCGGGCAACCCGGACCGTGAGTCGCTCGAGAAAGCCAAGCGCGATTTCCTCGAGCGCCACGTCAGCCATTGGATCCCCCGCGCCGCCGCCCTGGTGCGGCAGGCGGGCGGGGGTTGTTATCAGGATCTGTTTGACACCCTGGAGGAAAGTCATGCAATTCACGCGTGCATCTGATTACGCCGTGCGTGTGGTCAGCTACCTGGCCAACGCCAACGGCTCCATCTCCCGCTCGCAGGCGATCGCGGGAGCCACCCAGATTCCGGAAAGCTTTCTGGCCAAGATCCTCGGCCAGTTGAGCCGCGCCGGAATCGTGCACTCCCATCGCGGCGCCCGCGGCGGGTTTTCCCTGGCGGTGGACGCCAAGAACCTCACCCTGCTCGAGGTAGTGGAGGCGATGGAGGGACCCCTGCGCCTGAACCTGTGCGCCTCGCCGGAGCCTTGCGCGTTCATCGACAAATGCCCCATCGAGAAGGCCTGGTCCCAGGCCGAGGAGAGCCTGCGCGACTCGCTGCGCGCTCACAAGGTGCTGGACCTGGCGAGTCAGTGCAACGAAGTTCACCTGTTCAGCAAACAGATGGCGTCGTGACGGCCGCCCGGTGGATGGAAGAGTAACCTGCACTCCGACCCATGTCGCGCTGATGTTCAGCGCCTCGGAGATCTATTCCTTCGACCGCGCCGGCCGGCTGCTGGCGGCCTTCAACGGGCGCTCCCATTTCTGGCGGGGCTTGAGCGGGATAGCGGTAGAGAAGTTCTCCGAGCCGGCGAAGACCAAGCAAGTCATCCCGCTCAGCCTCGCCGCCGCCGATGAGCTGGTCCGCACCGCCCAGCAGCGCGCCGCCGCGCTCGGTGGAGACGTTGTCGAGCGCATCCGGCAATACGATCCCGTCGCCGACCGCCAGGCGTATGCCGAAACCTACGGCAAAGTGCCCATCATCCCCCCCGACCAGTACCTGTCGCTGGTGCTCCAAGTGGCCAAGGGATGTCCCTGGAACCGCTGCACCTTCTGCGATTTTTACCGCGACCAGAAGTACCGCCTGCGCACACCGGCCGAGTTTCGGGAACACGTCCGGAGGGTGGAGCAATTCCTGGGGCCGTCCCAACTGCTGCGCCGGAGCCTGTTTTTGGGCGACGCGGACCTGCTGAGCGTGCCGCAACCGGCGCTGCTTGGGGCCATTGACACAGCGCGGGAAGTCTTTCCGGGCCGCTTTGTGTACGGATTCTCGGAAGCGATCTCGGTGGTCCGTAGAACCGCGCCGGAGCTGGCCGCGCTGCGGGAAGCGGGGGTGCGACGGCTCTACCTCGGCGCAGAGAGCGGCCACGATCCGCTGCTCGAATACTACGACAAGCGGTCGCGCTCGGCTCACGTCCGCCGGGCAGTCGCCGTGATGAAGCAGGCCGGCCTGGCCGTGGGGCTGATCTTCCTGGTGGGTGTAGAGGCCCGCTTCGAGGAACGCCACGCGGCGGATACCGTGGACCTGGCGTTGAGCCTCCCGCTCGGGCCAGGGGACATGGTCTACCTTTCGCCCCTCCACCAGGCGCCGGCAGAGGACCTCCGACGCCGGCTCGCGCCGCTCCAGGAGCGAGGCGCGAAGGTGGCTCTCTACGATATCCGGCAGATGGTGTATTAGCGCGCGGACGCCGCGGCACCGTCTTCAGCGCGATGCAGCCTCCGCGTCCCCGAGTCTCCCTGTCTCCGCGTCTCCGCGTTGGCCCTCTAGGCCGCTTTCGCCTGGGTCACGCGCTGCTCCAGCGGCACAAACTCGCGCGCGCCGTAGCCGGTGTAGCACTGCCGCGGCCGGGCGATTTTCTGCTCGGGATCCTGTAGCATCTCCTGCCACTGCGCCAACCAACCCACTGTGCGCGGAATGGCGAACATCACCGTGAACATATCCGGGGTGAACCCCATGGCCTGGTAGATGATCCCCGAGTAGAAGTCCACGTTGGGATAGAGCTTGTGCTTGATGAAGTAGTCGTCGCTCAGCGCGATCCGCTCGACCTCCAGCGCGATGTCCAGCTTCGGGTTGCGGCCGGTGACCTCGAACACCTCCTCGGCCGCCTTCTTAATGATCCGCGCGCGCGGATCGTAGTTCTTGTAGACCCGGTGACCGAACCCCATCAGCCGCCCGTGCCCTTCTTTGATCTTTTTGATGTAGGCCGGCACGTTGTCCTTGGACCCGATCTCGTCGAGCATCCGCAGCACTTCCTCGTTGGCTCCGCCGTGCAGGGGACCGGAGAGGGCCGCGGCCGCCGCCGCCGTGGTGACGAACGGATCGGCTTGGGAGCTGCCCACCGACCGCATCACGTTGGCGCTGCAATTCTGCTCGTGGTCGGCGTGCAGGATGAACAGCACGTCCAGCGCCCGGGCGAGGGTCGTGTTGGCCACGTACTTCGGCTCGGTCTTCTTCCACAGCATGTTCATGAAGTTCTCGGTGTAGCTCAGCTCGTTGTCCGGGTAAACGTAGGGCAGGCCGAGGCTGTGGCGGTAGGCGTGGGCGGCGAGCGTGGGCATCTTCCCGATCAGGCGCAGAATCTGGAGCTTGCGTACCTCCGGGTCGAGCACCGAGCGGGCTTCGCTGTAGAAGGTGGAGAGCGCGGCCACCGTCGAAATCAGCATCCCCATGGGGTGGGCGTCGTGGTGGAACCCATCCATGAACTTCTTGATGTTCTCGTGGATCATGGTGTGATGCGTGACCAAGTCGACCCACTCCCTCATCTGCGATGGTGTGGGCAGTTCTCCCCAGAGCAGCAGGTAGCCCACCTCCAGGAAGCTGCACTTCTCGGCCAGCACCTCGACCGGGTAGCCCCGGTAGCGCAGAATGCCCCGGTCGCCGTCAATGAAGGTGATAGCGCTGCGGCACGAAGCGGTGTTCAGAAACGCCGGGTCGTACGACATAACGCCAAAATCATCGGGGCCGGTTTTCATCTGCCGCAGGTCCATAGCCCGAATGGCGCCGTGGTCGAGCGGGACCGTGTAGGTAACCTTAGTCCGGTTATCCTGAATAGTCAGAGTTTGATCCTTCTCCATATGGATTCCTCCGTGTTCGAAACCAGTTATTTCTTACTGCACGAGAAGTTCCATACTCTTCCAGCTCGATTCCGTCCTGTTGGCATTTGTTCGCCTAAGCACCCGCGCCGCCGTTTTCCCGCGGCCACTGACGGCGCAGGATTCTCTGGATCTCATCGAGGTCTGGCTGCGCCAGCCATGCTCCACCATCGTGCATCCCAGGGAGCACCATCTCCGCATCCTGCGGGACCTGCTCGCCCCGCTCGGAACCGGCGGAAACCTGGGCGTCGGACGCTCACCTGGCCGCTCTGGCGGTCGATCACGGCGCCGAGCTCTGCTCCTGCGACTCGGATTTTTCCCGCTTCCCCGGGCTGCGGTGGCGAAATCCTTTCACCGACGTGGAATAAAACAGTAGAATAAGCGGTATGCCACAGGAAAAGTATGACGTGATCGTGGTGGGCGGCGGCGCCGGAGGCGGGACGGCGGCCTACGTCCTGACCGGGCTGGGGCTGAAGGTGCTCCTGCTCGACGGCGGCCCCAAGCTCGAACCGGGCCGCGACTTCCGCACTCACAAGATGCCGTACGACATGCCGTTTCGCGGCTTCGGGCGGCCCGGCGATTTCGACGGGTTGTGGAAGATCAACGAATATACCGATCAGCTCTATACCCACCCGCGCCGGGAGCCTTACGCAACCTACCCGGATCATCCTTTCCACTGGACCCGGGTGCGAATGGTCGGCGGCCGGACGCTGGTGTGGGGGCGCGCCTCCATCCGCCACGGCCCGCTCGATTTCAAGACCAAGTCCCGCCAGGGCTTCGGCGAGGACTGGCCGATCGACTACGAGGACCTCGCTCCCTACTACGACAAGGTAGAGCGGCTGATCGGCGTCAACGGCTCGATCGAAAACGTCTTCAACGCGCCCGACGGGATCCACCTGCCGCCGCTCAAGCCCCGCTGCGGGGAGCTGCTAATCCGCAAGGGGGCGGCCAAGCTCGGTATCCGGGTGGCGACCACCAAGACTGCGGTCCTCACCGCGCCCCACGGCGGGCGGCCCGCCTGCCACTATTGCGGCGAGTGCGGGCGCGGCTGCGACGTGGCGGCGCGCTTCAGCTCACTGGAGGTGCTGATCCCCCTGCTGCTGAAGCGCAAGAACTTTACGCTCCAGACCCACGCTGCGGTCTACCAGGTGCTCCCCGACCAGAACGGCCGGGCGCGCGGCGTTTCCTACATCGACACGCGCACCAAGAAGGACTACGAGGTGGAGGGCCGCGCGGTGGTGCTGGCGGCCTCCACCGTCGAATCCTGCCGCATCCTGCTCAACTCCCGGTCGCGCTTTCATCCCAACGGCTTCGCCAACTCGAGCGGCCTGGTCGGCCACTACGTGATGGACAGCGTCAAGGCCGGGCCGGTCACGGCGTTCCTGCCCCGGCTCCGCGGCCGGCCGGTCGTGAACGAGGACGGCGCGGGTGGGTCCCACGTCTACATCCCGCGCTTCAATTACAAGCGCAAGAACAACTACGCGGGCGGGTACGTGATCCTGCCGGGCGCCGCGTTCGGCAAGAGCCCCACCGGCGCGGGCACGGTGAAAGGCTACGGAGCGTCGTTCAAGCGCGGGGTGCGCGACCTGTATGGCACGGCGGTGTCGCTCCGCGCCTACGGCGAGCGCCTCCCGGATTACGACAACTATTTCGAGATCGACCCCAGCGGCGCCAAAGATTCGCTCGGCATCCCGCAGGTGAAGTTTCACTGCCAGGAGCGGGACAATGACCGGAAGATGATGCAGGACATGTTCGACTGGAAGGAGCAGATCCTGCGGGCGTGCGGCGCAGAGGGCATCCGCTACGAGCGGTATCTCGAGCCGATGGGGGACGCCACCCACGAGTGTGGCGCCGCCCGCATGGGCAACGACCCGAAAACCAGTGTGCTGAACCGGTTCAACCAGGCGCACGAGGTGAAGAACCTGTTTGTCACCGACGCCAGTTGCTTCGTCTCCCTGCCCGCCACCCACGGCATCACCACCTGGATCATGGC
>JACQDI010001005.1 GCA_016201195.1 Acidobacteriota bacterium
ACCGCCGAGGGCCGCGAGCTGTCGCTACGACAGGGCCGCGTCCTGCTGTTCTTCTTCAACCCCTATTGCCCGCACTGCTTTCAGGCCGCCCAGGTGATGTCGCGGCTCAGCTTCCAGGCGACCATCATCGGCATCCCCACCCAGGCCTTCGAAGAAAGCAAGGGCTTTTTCCAGTCCGCCGGCATGCAGGGCGTCCAGCTCTCCCCGGACGTGCGGAAACTGCGCCAAGCCTTCCCCTTCCAGGACGTGCCCTACGCGGTGGCGCTCGAAAATGGCCGGGTGCGGGAGAAGCTCGTGTTCTTCGAAGAGCCTGAGTTGAGCGGCAAGCTGCGCCAACTGGGCCTCGCGCGCTAGCCGGGCTTGAAGTGGATTACGGCCGGAGCAGTCTACATGTAGTTATCGCTTCTTCAGCGTAACAGCCAGCCCGCCGCCTTCCATGTACACCAGGGTTTCCAGATCCGGGTTGGTCCTGACCACCTTCATGTAGTCCTGGACCATGTTCACGTTGTGGGCCAGGATGAGTCCGCCCGGGCGCACCAGCGGCAGCAGCTTGTTCAGGTAATCGACATAACCTTGCTTCTCGGCGTCGATGAAAACCACGTCGATCGGATCTTTCAGACGGGCGATGTTCTGGTGGGCGTCGCCCTCCACAAGGGTCACCACCCGATCGACGCCGGCATTCTTGAAGTGCGCGCGAGCGGTCGCGGCGCGGCCCGGATCGAGTTCAAACGTGGTTAGCTTGCCGCCGGTCTTCTGCAAAGCAAGGCAGAACCAGAGGCCGGAGATTCCGGTCGAGGTCCCGATCTCGATCACGTTCTTGGCGTTGACCGCCTCCGTCAGAACCCGCAGCAGCCTGCCGTCGGCCGCGGGGACGTTGGCGTACAGCTCGCCGGCTTTCACTATGTCGTCCAACGAGGACAGGATTCTCTTTTCCGTCTCCGTCTTGGCCAGGGGGGGATTCTGCTCACTGGAAGGCGCGGGCCCTCTCGCACCGCCCCGCTGGCCGGCAGCCGCAACTGTCACCGCCAGCACCAGAGCAAGGATTGCCACTGTGCGTTTCATGTAGACCTCCGGAGCCGCCGCGCGGCAGGATGGGCGCATCTGCACGTCACAGCCATCACTCTAGAATACTACCTTGACCATTGCTGAGATCGCCAGGTCCCAGAGTTGCGCTACTCAAGCGGGATACGGTTCTTGTTTCGGGCGAGCCACCTGTCCAGTAGAACGACGTCAGCAGAAACGTCGCCGGCAGGCCAAGCTCGGTGAACACCCGGTCGGCCTCGCCCTTGCTGTCGAAGTGCAGCACCTTGTACTTGCCAATGAGGGTGGGCATTCGGTTGTCGCTGAGCGGCACCCACTTGCGCGTGTCTTCGAGGGTGGACCAAATGACATGTTCGACGCCGGCGTGCTTCGCCGCCCTGGCCATGGCAGTAGCCCCGGCCAGCTCCTTCTCCGGCGAAAAGTGCGCCCAGAAAAACGTCACGCAGAAGGCCCCGTATGCGCCTTGGAACGACCTCTTCAGACTCTCCACGTCGTAGACGTCGGCTGCGACGACCTCCGCGCCAAGGCTCCCCAGCTCTTTTGCCTTGTCAGAGTTGACGTCTCTCGTTAGCGCGCGCGCGGTAAGACCACTGCTCCCGTCTTTCAAGATGGCGCGGACTAAGCCACCACCCTGCGCGCCGGTAGCACCGACTACTGCAATGATCTTCTTCTCGGCCATATGATCCTCCCCTTTGGGCAGGGCGGCCCCGCGTGCCGGCGGCCTCAAACCTGGTCCGGCACCACGTAGGGCTCGCGGTAGGTGCGCGTGAGGTAGCGGTTCGCCTCCGCGTCGCCGGGGAAGGTCTCGGTGGCGGGGTCGAAGGTGAGCTTCCGACCGGTGCGAAAGGCGATGTTCGCCAAGTGGCACAGGGCGGTCGACAGGTGTCCTTCGAGGATCTCGCAGTGGAGGTTTTCCCGTTTTCGCGAGCGCACGCAGTCGATGAAGTTCTGGAAGTGGCTCACCTCCGGCCCGTCGAGGTCTGGTATGGGAGGCCCCGGCTTGTACGCGATCTGGGGAAAGCTGAGGTTATTGAGGCGATTGGAGACGCCCGAAGGGGGATCGGGAGTGGTCCGCGGAGTGAACTCACCGAGCACGGTGGTCCACCGGCCGGCGGTTGTCACATAACCTCGGGGCGTGTAGAAGAACTCGCCCATCTGGACGCCGCCGAAGGACGGGCTCGGCAGCGTCGTGACCTCGAGCTCGACCAGCGTGCCGTCCGCATACTCATAAGTGGCATTCTGGACGTTCGGCGTCTCCTGGTCGGAGTCATCCACAAACCGGCCGCCGACGCAGGTAACCTTCACCGGGTGCACGTTCTTGCCCAGCCCCCAGCGCACGATATCGATGGCGTGAACGCCGTTGTTGCCGACCTCGGTAGTGGCGGTATCCCAGAAGTAATGCCACCCGTAATGGAAGCGGTTCAAAGTGAAGGGACGGTACGGCGCCGGACCGAGGAACAGGTCCCAGTTCACGCCGTTCGGAACCGACGATTCCTGCACGCGGCCGATGCTCGTGCGCCCGCGGTACACGACGGCCTTGGCACGATAGGCAGGGCCGAACCTGGCTTCCTGCACGAAACTCACGCCCGCCTGGTTCCGCCGCTCGCTCCGGCGGTTCAGCCCCGCCTGGACCATCCGGTTGTACTTGCGGGCGGCCTCGACCATCTTTCGTCCTTCGCGAAGGTTATGGCAAACCGGCTTCTCTACGTAAACGTCCTTGCCCGCCTGGCAGGCCCAGATGGTGTGGAGCGCATGCCAGTGGTCCGGCGTGGCGATCGAGATGGCGTCCAGGTCCTTCTTCTCGAGCAGCTTGCGGATATCCACAAAAGTTGCCGGCCGGTACCCGGCGATGCCCTCGATCTCGGCCACGGCGCCCGGGTACAACCGCTCATCAATGTCGCACAAATAGGCGACGCGGACGCCGGGGATCCGGGCGAAAGCGCGGTAATGGTCGCGGCCGCGACCTCGGAAGCCGACCACCGCAAGGTTGACCTGCTCGTTCGGGCCGCGCTGGGCCCAAGCGGGACCGATGGCCAGCGCCGCACTCTTTACGAAATTGCGACGGTTTGTCGATGGCATCCTGAGACCTTCCTTTTCATGCGTTGCTCTTTTACGGACAGGCTGGGAAGCCTGCCCCAAGCCCAGAGGGACCGCCCTACCGGGTGTTGACTCGTTTGCCGTATTCGACCACGTGGGGGTGAGGTCCGCCGGTGACGCCACATCGTAATCCGCCTTCGTCCAGCTCCAACCCGCGAAAACGTGGAACTCTCGGCTCCGTTCTGGCCGTCGCTTGCAGCGCCCTGTTAACCCGCCTCCGTGCGTCGTTCCCTCAAGAAGCGATTCCTCCAGGTGTCCGGATGCCGGTGCTGATGGAGAACCGCAATGACTTCAATGTATTCGTCACCGGCCAAGAAGTACACTGAATAGGGGAACCGCTCGAGCAAGGCGCGTCGAACGCTTGGATGAATTTCTGGAAACTGAAACGGGCTGGCGATGATCCGCTTCATCACATAGTCGAGCTCGTCCAGGAATCGAAGCCCCAGATCAGGTCGTCGGCTTTCATACCAGATCGCCGCCTCCTCGACGTCAAGCTGTGCCTGAGGCCGGGTGACGAGTTTGCGCATTACCGCTGTGATCCGCGACCAAGCTTGGACCGAATTTCATCGCGCACTTCCTCCCATGGTCTCGCTGTCTCGGGGTTTGCTTCCGGCGCGGCGACACGCTCGTGCAGCACTTGCCTGTGCCACTCTGGAACGGGTACCTGGTCCGGCTTCGCTGCGATTCGGTTCCAAAGCGACTGAACATACTCGATATGCTCCTCGACCGGCAAATCGTCGAAGCCAGGGGGAGGAAGTGGAAGTCTGTTCGTCATACGCTGGGCTCTCCACAGCAAGTTTACTCCCATTCAGCCGGCCGTGCACGATCCCCGCGGTCGGCCTAACGGCCGGCGTTCAGCGGTGGGCGTCACTTGCGAGAGATCCTCGTTGCCGGTCGCAGCACTCGCCTCCGTCTGCGCTCCTTTCCTCGGAATGGCTAGCTCCTGGTTGGATCCATTCCCTGCTAATATCTTCCTTACCGGCTGTTCACCAGTTTACCGTTTTCGTCCAAATGCGGATAAGGCCCGCCGATCCGGAACCGGTCGAGAATGTAGTCATCAAACTGAGGCGTCGGCTCAAAGTACCCGCCCTTGCGGATGTGTTCTTTGACCACCGCCTCATTCAGCTCCACGCCCAGTCCCGGTGTGTCGGGCACGGTGATGAAGCCGCGGTCGACGATCGGCTTGGAGGGTCCCCTCACCAGGTCGCCCCACCACGGAATATCGACCGCGTGGTTCTCCATCGCCAGCATATCTTTCAGCGTCGCCGCCATGTGCACCGACGCCATGCAGCCCACCGGGGAGCCCGCGAAATGGATCGCCGTCTGGACGCCATGCATCGACGCATAGTCAGCGATGCGCTTGGTCTCACGAATCCCTCCCGCAGTCAAGGGGTCCGGATGGATGATGTCGACCGCACGGTTGTCGATCAAGTCCTTGAACCCTTCCTCGAGCCCGAACAGGCTCTCTCCAGTAGCAATCGGAGTGGTCGTGGACTCCTTCAGTTCCTTGTAGCCGCGCCAGTCCTTCGGGGCATCGCCGCCCGGCCCCAGGTGGCCGACCTGAATCATGTCCTCGGCCCAGGCCAGGCCGTATTTCTCGAACGCCCGCGCGTAGCGAATGCTGTCGTTCACCGTCAGCGGCCCGAAGTGGTCTGCCGCCAGCGGCGCCTCCCAGCCAATGGCGTCTCGTATTGCCTGGATATACTCGCACATATACTCGAGACCCTTCTCCGTCGCCACCCTTTGATCGTTTACCGCACCGGGTCTGTCAGCCACCAGGCGAGTCCCGAGGTCCATTTTGAAAAAGGTAAAGCCCTGCGCCTTTCGTTCCTTGAAGCGTTCGGCGTAGATTTTGGCGTCTTTGCTCTCGGTGGTGTCGCAGTAGATGCGGATCCTATCGCGGTATTTCGACCCGATCAACCGCCAGGCCGGCACGCCGTAGACTTTCCCGGCGATGTCGTGCAGCGCCATATCCACAGCGCTGTAACCGCCGCCCAGGCGCTGGTG
>JACQDI010001006.1 GCA_016201195.1 Acidobacteriota bacterium
CTGGAGAAGCTGCGCTATGACCCGAGCCGCTACAAGACCTACCTGGAGCAGCTCGGCGTGAAGTATCCTACAGTCAGATAGGCGGATGACCACGCTGCGTGTTGTAGTGCTGCTGGTGGCCGCGGCCAAGGCCACCGGAGATCCGCTGGCCGGCCTGGGCCGGGTCGCCGGCCAGACGCGGATCGAGGCAAGTGGGGCGCTCGAGACCCTGATGCTGCTCGCCGATCTGACGTCTTCGGACCCGGCGCCGACTGAGTTTCAGGCGCAGGCTCGGGCGCGGTTCGCCCTGCGCGCCAACCACCCCGCCGTGCGGGAAACGGCGGCCCTGATGGCTCGCGGATTCGGCTATGCCGAGCTGGCGCGGTTTTCGACCTTTCTGAGCCAGGCGCCCTACCTCGTCCTCAGCGATTCGGAAGAGCTGAACGAGCTGGCCGACATGCTGCCCCGCGCCAACGCCGGCTTCAACCTGGACCGCCTGCACGGGTACGCCAAGCTGGTCAGGGAATTCTACTGGGATGCCAAGCTCGGCCAGTTCCTGCGCGGCGCGCTGCCGTCTTACCAGCGGGCCGTGCGGCGGGCGTCGCCCGCAGGGTCCGCTTCGAAGGTTCTCGTCTCCTTGCTGGCCCCGGCAGGGCGCATTGAATTCGAGCGGCGCACCCCGCGTCCGGTCACGTATGTCGTCCTGGGAGACTGAGCCGCCCACCGGAAGCTGCCGGGAACCACGCTTCGATGCGACATTGTCAATGGAGTCCTGACCTGGGCCTCATCCCCCACTAGGACCGGGAGTTATTTCCCAGATCGCCGTATCTGGGGATCTTGAACTTCAGCCACTTCTCCGAGAAGCCGACTACGCGACCAAGTGATTGCCGGTCCCCGCCGAAAAGGCCGCGGACGTTAACATGGACCTATGGGTATCGTCATGCCGCCGGCGTTTCCTGGGACTGAATTTCGAGCGTTTGGAATAGCTGCGAGCGCCTTCTTTCCCGCACTCAACAGCGATGAGAACCTATTTGACCCGCTGGAAAGGCGGCGCCACTTTGACTGGTCATGGCAGGCGGTGCGCTACCGGTACCGCCTCTGCGCCGAGTGCAATGACGAGTTTAAGTCCCTGCTCGCCAATGCGGGCGAGGATTGGCTCGCAGGGTGGGGGGATGAAGAACTCACCTACAAGCTGGAGCGCTGCATCTATTATACTTTCTTCCTGAGCGGCCTCTCAATTTTCGAGAGCTTCGGGTTCAGCCTCTACTTTCTGGGCAGCGCCCTTCGGCCTAGCGATTTCCCTAACGTCAGCAAACCCAAGAGAATCACGTTGGAAGCCACCAGTAAAGCCCTTACGACGGCATTCCCTCAGGCGGCAATCACCCATCGTCTTGCAGATCTGCTACAGAAGCCTGAGTTCGCCGAGATCGATGAATTCAGGAACGTACTGGCGCACCGAGTGAGCGGTAGGCGAAGCGTCCGAGCATTTGGTACTACCCATCCGGACGGTACCACCACGCGCACGCGGGAGGAAACATGGGACGTTCCGGGCTCAACCGAAAAGCTGATATTCCATGAAGAAATGGTTCAACGTTATTTGGACGAGATGACGGGCATGTTCACCACACTGGCCACGGCGGCGCGCGAGTTCGCAGAAAACGAGCGACTGGTGAAAGCAGCGCCGTGACGACAGGAAACTTGTCGAACAGGGGGCCGCTGGACGTGTCACGCCCACCCATCCTCCTGATCGCGGTGCCTCAGAACGGCCGGCACAAGGAAGGGTAGCCGACTACACGTCCATCTGGATTCGCGGACTCTGGCGCGTTTCCCGTTCTCGATGCGGCCGAATCGCTCGCAACTGCTTAAACAAGCTACCCAAGATCGATCACGCGCGTCGGGCGCCGAACATTGTCATGAGATGGTCTTGCGCTATTTTCTCCTTGCGAATATTCCGCCATGCCTTGAATGCTTCGTCCGCTAGGGCCAGCGTATTCGTGACATCTGTGCGCGACCAGATTCTTCCAATGTCGTAGTCTGCCGTGTATCGATCCTCCTGCAGTTGAGTAAACGCACCGATTACCTTCTTAAGGTCCGCCTCAACGGCAGTCAGACTATTCTTATCGCTGAACTTGAATACGGCCTGACCCATCTTTCGATGCTCGAACATGCGTCCGAGCCTTGCCCGCTGGTGTTTCAAGCCCCAGTTGGCAACGAAATCGGCTATCAAAAGATGGAACAGTGCATAGTACGCCGTTGAAACGGAACGCCGCAAGGTCGATTGCTTCGGGCTTTTTCCGCCTCGACCTGCAAGATGATAGGCATCCTTGAGCAAATCATCCGCAAACGCCATCGCCTACGCCCACGTCTCTTCTCGCAGCACGGCTTGTTCCGATTCACTCCTAAAATTGTGATAGGGAAAGAGCCCTAACGCCGGGAAATCCAGGCGGTCAGCTAATCGCCATACCACTTGTGTGACCACTTCCCGCAGGCGGTATTTGCTGGCCTCATCAGACAGCACCACGCGAAAGAAAACAGCCCAATCGCCGCTCCAGTCTGTTCCGATCTCGTAGCGGATATGTACGACATCGGGGGCTAAAAGCCGCTCCACCTCAGCAACCGCTGCCGCGATTTCGGCTTGCTTCACCACTCCGGCGGGCGTTATGGGCATATGAACTCTCCAGCCTTCAGCATAGCGCTGCCTTCCATGGAGGCGCAATTGCTTTGCCCGACCTGCCCTCGCCTCACCGCTGCACTTGTGCTTGATGGCGAGCCGGTCCGTCACGGTGACGGACGCGGCGACGAGTAGCGTCGGCCAGCCTCGAGGCAAGCGCCGTTAGCGAATCAACATTCCATCTGGCGAATAGTTGCCCGGACAGAAGAATGCACCGACATTGGATCGGTCCCACAAGTCGGCATTGCGACTGTGATCCGAGCGGCAGGCCACTTGGCCGTCTAACGCTAAAGACGCCGAGTTGGTCCGCCCGGGGAAACGCTGAGTGACAGGATCCCTGCCCGACGCGCTTGAGGACGTGGTTAGAGTGCAGATTGTCCTGTATAATTGAAGTATGAGAAACCGGGTGGTCACCGCCATGCAGTTGAAGACAAGGTGCCTCGCTTTGCTTGACGAGGTCGATGATAAGGGCGGTACGATTACCGTGACCAAGCAGGGCCGTCCGGTAGCAACCCTGCTGCCGGTGAGAAAAAAGAAGCCGTGGAGGTCGCCGAAGGGCGCCTGGATCGGCAAGGTTCAGATCGTGGGCGATATCCTGACATTTGACACGGGGAGCGGAGCAGACAGCTTCGTGAAGTAGCTCCGCATAGCCGCGCCGACCGTGAAATCCCAGGAGTGCAGCCCGTAGCCTTGGAATCGCTGGGGCACGGCGTAGCGCCTCTCGGCCTCGTCGACGGAGGCGCCGGCGCGGATCATTTTTTCGGCGTGGGCGCGGAGGTCGTCGAAAAGAGCGGACTGGTGTGCGACCGTCTCGCGGCCGCAAACGGCGCCATGTCCGGGGACAAAGCGTGTCCGGCGACTGTAGCCGGCGAAGCGGTCGAGCACTTTGCGCCAGGCGATCATGTCGGCGTCGAGCGCAACGGGATAGCTGTGATTGAACAGGAGGTCGCCGGCGAAGACCAGATCGTGCTCCGGGACCCGAACGATGACATCCGTTGCGGTGTGACCGGGATGGAATTCGATCACCGCGGTCATACCGCCGAGGTCAATGCGTTTCGGTAAGTCCGCCGTCGCGAGCAATTCGTTGGGATATGCGAGGGTGCCGGCGTCGATGGCGTCATACATCCACTTCCAGGTCGCCAGGTCTACTTCTTTGCGTTTCTTGTCGGTGCCGTCAGCCGCCTGGGCGAGTTTCTTTTCGTGAGGTGCGAGCAGCGGGGCTTTGTCGGCGCCCTTCAGAGCCGCGTATTGCTCCTTCATCAGGGTCGTCACCTTCTCGTGAGCGAGGATCGGGATGCGCTGCTCGGCATAGGCGATGTTCCCGAAGGTGTGGTCGAGGTGGAAGTGCGTATCGACGGCCCCTCTGACGGCAGCTTTGGAGACCATTCGGGCGACCTCGATTTCGAGCGCCGCCCCGGCCGGCTGCATGTGGCCCTCAATGATCAGGACGCGGTCGCGGCCGGCGAGGACGCCGCCGTTGGAGGCGCACTGCGGTCCTTTCGCAGAGTCCGCGATCGTTACATAAACACCCGGGGCAAACTGGGTGACTCGGGCGAAACCGCGATCGAGCAGAGGCGCTGTATCCCGTTGCCGTGCAGCGAGAGCAGGGCTTGCGAGCGCAGCCAGCAAAAACTGCCGTCTGTCCAAGCTCATTCGAGTATCCCTCCTCGGGGCACCGGAATCCGGTACAGGTTTCGCTGCACCGTCTCACGCGAGAAGGCATATACATCGGGTGTTGGGCCGGGCGCCACATCCGGGTTGTCGATGACCCGCACTCTGGGAAGGCTGGCAATCTCTGCCTCGGATCGGAAGCCGCCCGCCGGCATCGCGGGCAACATCCGGCCGGGCGGCAGCGGCAGGACGTACGTCGCATTGTGCATCAGCAAGAATAGAAGCCTGCCATCCGGGGACCACTTGGCGCGGAGACTCGTGCCGTAGATTTGAACCGGCGAACCGCCATCCAGTGGTAAGGCCAAGGTGCCGCCTGCTGCTTCTTCATTGGGACGCGCATAGACCACCAGCCATTTGCCATCCGGCGAAACGCCCTCTGTCTCGATGACCGGGTGCTCGCTCGCCTTGCGTAGCCCCGTTCCATCGGCGCGAACACGGTAAGCGAAGCCGTAGCCACCTTCCCTGGTGCGGAACAAAACTTCACCGTTGGGCGCAAACAGAGGCCCGTCGCCCTCGACGTTCGGGATTTGGCGGGGCGGCGACCGCCGGTCCAGCGGCGCGAGCCAAAGCCTGTTCTTGCCTTCCCGGTCGACCGCCTGCATGACTACTTGCCGGCCGTCCGCGGAGATATCATAGGCCACTCCCAAAGCTGTTTCGGCAATGGGAAAGCCCGGCAGCAAGGGCTCGTTGGTCCCGGAATCCACCTCCGCGATCCACAGCTCGCTGCGCGGGGGCGAGCCGGCCTTCAGAATCTGGTAAAGCAGCCTCTTCCCATTGGCAATGAATTTCGGTTGATGGGCGTAGCCTTCAAGGGACACTTGCCGGTCACCCTTTGGGCCGTGCACCCAGACGGAAGTTTGGTTCAGCCCCACAGCGGTGATAAAAGAGCGGCCGTCCGACGCCATAGCGATGCCCTCTTCCTGCGTCGGTCCCGAGGTGATCTCCTCGGGTGGTGCGAGCGTGCCGCTGGCCGAGAAACGCTGCCGCCAGATGTGGAAACCGTCGCCGACATTGGAGTTTACATACATCCACGTCCCGTCGGGCGACCACGCTGCAAACCAGCAAGCGCCCGGCGGGCCCACCGGCCGGCTTGGCGAACTGCCGTCCATCGGGATCAGCCGGCACGGCAGCCACGCGCCGCGGTCGTCCATCTCCGCGGCCAGCGCCCAATTGCCATCAGGCGACGGGAAAGACCGGTGGGCCATCGCGCCTGCCGGCATCGGCACATACAGATCGCGCGCGCCCGCACGGCTCTCGTCGGCCGCCACGATCTTCATGTGGTTGCCCTGGCTGTTCCTGATTTTCTCGGAGAACAGGAGCTTCTGCCTACCTACCCACGCCAGGCCCGAGGCGTTCGGCAGCCAATGGCGCGGCTCTCCTCCCAGGGCCGATACTTGCCAGCTATCCCACTCGTTGCGCGTATCTACCGCAGTGTATGCGATCCGCGACCCGTCCGGTGAAAACACCGGGCTCATTTTCGGAAGGTCATCCCGCGTGAGCTGTTTGGGCTCGCCGTCGGGCAGCATCTTGACGTAGATCTGGCCGGGCGTCGGGTTCTCGGCCCTCGCGCCGCGAATGAAGGTGAGCATGCGGCCATCCGGCGAAAGCGCCGGTTGGACCACCGAATCCGGGAAGTGCGTCAACTGCACCCACTCCGAGCGCGAGGCGGGCTTGCTGCCGGATCGGAGCCACACCAGGC
>JACQDI010001019.1 GCA_016201195.1 Acidobacteriota bacterium
ATCTCTCGGGAGAACCACTGCGGCGCGCATGAGGGCCCGGATCTGGGCGCCTTCCGCACCGATCCGCGCGGCACAATCGAGTTTCTGGCCCCGCTCGTGAAGCTTTACCTCGACGCGCCGCACTACCAGCGCGAGAAGGAATACTGGGCGGTGAACGGCCTGACCGTCGGCCCGGAGCCCGACGTGGTCGTGCAAAAGGCCTGGGACCTGCCGAAACGCCACTACGAGCTGCGCGTGCGGGCCGCGGACGGTTCCCCCGCCGCCGGAGTAGTGATCAGCCAGACGCTGCGCACGCGCGAATGCGGGGTCTCGACGGGCGCAGTGGGCCAGACGGACGCCGCCGGCGTGGCCCGCATCGAAATCGCCGCCGCCGCAACCGAGCGCCTCGAGCTGGCCGCCGCGAACCGGCCGCCCCGCCCGCTTTCCGGCGCGGAACTGCACGCGCTGTTTTCCCAGGGCCGCATCACGCTCCCCGCGGAGGCCGAGACTTGGCCCATCCGGCACAATCACGATCACGTGCAAGGGCTCGACGTAAGCGACCGCTGGTTCTGGATCTCCGCCGTCGATCGCCGCACCAAGACCGGATGGGTGTGGCGCGTCGACCGGCAGACCCTGCGCACGGTCGCCGAGCGCAACATCACCCATGGCGCGCTCTATCATCCTGGCGGTCTGCAAGTCTCCGGCTCGAGCCTTTGGATCCCTATCGCCGAGTACCGCCCCAATTCCAGCTCCCGGATTCTGGAGCTCGACGCCATGACGCTGGCCGAGCGGCGCAGCTTTGTGGTTCCCGATCACATCGGCGCGGTAGCCACCGACGGCAAGACGTTTGTGCTCGGGGCCAACTGGGACGCCCGAAAACTCTACCGCTGGAACTTGGACGGAAAGCTGCTCGAGAGCCGCGACAATCCCACCTCCCTGGCCATCCAGGACATGAAATGGGCCAGCGAGGTCATTTACACCGGAGGGCTCGACCAGAAGACCTGCCGGGTCGATCGACTGGATTCGCTCAGCCTGACCCTTCTTCGCAGCTCAATCCCCGGGACCGACCGCTGCTACACCGAGGAAGGAATGGCCATCTTCGGCGGGCGCTTCTTCTTCCTCCCCGAAGATCAGCCCAACTCGCGCGTCTACGCCTTTTCTCTCCCGTGAACCCTCACGAGCCCACGGTGAGGTACGGGCGCGCTTACAACAGTGCTGAACGGTCCCCCTATGGTAACGACCGAACTTTTCGGTCAGCGAGCATGGATCCTGTTGACGGAGAACGCGGCATTGCTGCCATGGCAGGCCGCGCAGCTTTCTCCAATCGTGGTGGTGTTGGCCAGCGCATGGGACGCGGCGGCCCGAGTATCGTGGCAGCCGAGACACGCGGCCGAAGCCGGCGGTGTCGGGTTCATGAACTCGGCCGGGGTAGTGACGCTCCGCAGATTGTCCGGCAGCGGCAACTGCTCCGATCCGCTCACGTGGCAAGCCTGGCAATCGCGCCGGTCTCCCGGATAGCGGATCCCGTTGAACTTGTGGATGCTGGTCGTCCCGTAAGTCGAATACTCGCGCGTCAGTTCCTTTCCCGTATGGATCCGATGGATCATGAAACCCAACGACAGAGACTGCGGCGGGCCGGCGTTAGCCGGGCGAAACGCCGCGTCCTTATCGGTGAAGGTCGTGAGGTGACACAGAGTGCAGTGCTCGATCTGGTCGGCCGGTTTGAACCGGCTGTGCTTCTGGATGTAACCATGGCAGGCATTACACTTTTCGATGGCTACCACTTTGCGGCGGGGGTTGACCTGAGATCCATCGACCACGAAGTACACCACTTTATTGGGGCCGGCGTCGCGAACACTCTGCTCCTTTTTGGTTCCCTCCAGCAGTTTCACGGTTCGGAAACCATGGATCCCGATAGCAAATGTGCCCCGGGCATCGGCCGGGATCGGCGTCTTGAACGTGTAGACGTATCGGCCGTCTCCGCCGCCCTGCGCCGAGCGCGCATCCTCAGCAAGATCTGTGGTCATTGTGTAATCGGGAGCTGCACCGGCGAGCACCAGAGTTAACAGCCCCATTTCCGAGGGCAGGATGGGCTTCCCGGACTTGTCCTTGACCGTGAAGGTGACGGTCGGTTGCTTGCCCGCGACCCCGTCGTCCACGCGCTCGATTGTGAAGACTGTTCCCGGCAGAGAGCGAGCCCGAATGGGTATGGTGTGAGCGCCGAGGATCGAGGCATCGAACTCCAGTTCGCCTTCCCGCGTATGACAAGTGCCGCATTGAGAGTCCGAGACTTGCGGCAGATCGAGGTGCCGGTCGCCGGTGCTGAAGTTCACGTCGTCATGGCAGGCGCCGCAAGCGGCCCGGCTGGGCTTGAAAACATTGTCGGCCTGAACTGCGCCTGCTGCCGGATCGTGGCAGGCCCGGCAGTTGCGGGCATCGGCCGGAAAGATGACGGTGGAATAATCCGCTACCGACTGCTGGAAGCCGATGATCTGGTATTTCTTGCCGGCTTTTACGCTCGGCAGGCTGGCGCCCATATGGATCTTGTGGATCATCACGGGCATATCGACCGTATTTTTCGTGTCCGGGTCGGTCGTCTGCGGCGTGTGGCACAAGACGCACAATTCCACGCTGCGCCTGCGGCCTCCATGCACCGCCAAGGGATCATGGCACCGGTTGCAGGTGACAGTTCTGACCACATCGCGGACCTGTGATACCTTCGAGCCCTCGGGCACGAAGCTGTAGACGTCATCGTCATACTGGATTCCCAAGTCAAACTCGGACAAGTCCCGGGACCCATATGCGCCAATGGTGTGGGTTGCGGCCCGATCCCGGCTGGCTGGGGCTCTGGTCTGGAAGGTGTAGATATACTCACCTTCGGCGGCTCGCTCCCAGGCGCCTCCGGTATCCGAACTGGCCTGTACGGCGCTCGCATTAGTGATCGGGCTGGTCTGGGTTCGCGTCGTGTACGCGACATACTGGGTCTGATTCCGGGGGATGTAAGCCGCGACCAAGCTGATCAACACGGCGCCAGGGGTGGTTACCCCTTCGCGATCCAGCGGCAGACCCTTGGGGTCGCTTAGCTTGAGGCGCGCCCGGATCAGCCCATCTTGAGCGATTTCAGCAGAAACGATCTTGATGACCAGGCCAGGCCGGACGAAGTTCACGAGCCTCGCATCTGCATAGTAGGCCTTCTCCTGCGGTGTGAAAGCGGGTTTGGTGGAGCTCAACAGCGCAGCAGATGTCGCCAGCAGGGCGACTGCGACCGCGTAGTGCAAGCCAGGGGAAGCTGAGCCGTTATAATACATAGACGACACCTCCTCGACAGGTTGATCTTTTGTGGATCATCACAGGCATATCGACCGTTTTCTTGAGCTCCTTTAA
>JACQDI010001020.1 GCA_016201195.1 Acidobacteriota bacterium
ACTAGCGCGGTGTTTCTGGCGGCCGCGGCGGCGCTGAATGCGCTGTGTTTGAAGCTGGCGCCCGTGGCGCTGGCGATCGTCTTGTTGTATTCCTACACGAAGCGGTTTACGGCGCTCTCGCACTTGATTCTTGGGTTTTGCCTGGGAATGGCTCCGGCGGCGGCGTGGATTGCCGTCCGGGGACGCCTCGATCCCCCCATCCTGCTGCTGACCGGGGCAGTCATGCTTTGGACCGCCGGTTTCGACATTATTTATTCGTGCCAGGACTACGAGTTTGACCGGGCGGAGCGGCTTTACAGCCTGCCGGCCCGGCTGGGGATCGGACCGGCCCTGTGGGTTGCGCGGGTGCTGCATCTCGTCATGGTGGCGCTGCTCGTGTGGCTGGTTGCCGCGCTCTCCCTGGGGGCGCTGAGCCTGGCCGGGATTGCCCTGGTCGCGGGGTTGCTGATTTACGAGCACAGCCTGGTCAAGCCGGGGGACCTGTCGCGAGTGAACGCGGCGTTTTTCACGGTAAACGGCGTGGTGAGCGTGTTATTCTTTCTGTTTTGGGCCGCCGATGTCATCTATGCCGCCAGTCACTAAGCCTCCAATCTGTGACGACCGCCGGCTGGAGCCGATCGCGGAAAAGGTCGCGGCGGGGGAGCGGCTGAGCTACGACGACGGCCTCGTGCTCTACGGCTCTCCGGATATTCTCACCATCGGGTACCTGGCCAACCTGGTGCGGGAGCGGAAGAGCGGCAACGTCACCTATTTCAACGTCAACCGGCACATCAACCCGACCAACGTGTGCGTGGCGGCGTGCAAGCTGTGCGCCTTCGGGCGGCAGGTGCGGGATCCGAAAGCCTATACCATGTCCCTCGAGGAGGTATGGCGCACGGCCGGATCGGGATATACCGAGGCGGTGAGCGAGTTTCATATCGTGGGCGGGCTGCACCCGGAGCTGTCGCTCGACTGGTATTGCGAGATGATCCGCGGGCTGAAGGAGCGGTTCCCCCAGGTGCATTTGAAGGTCTTCACCATGGTGGAGGTGGGATATCTCGCGCGGCGGTCGCACCTGACCATCGAAGAAACGCTGTGGCGGCTGAAGGAGGCGGGCGTGGACTCGATGCCCGGGGGCGGGGCAGAGATTTTTATCGAGCGCGTGCGGCGGATCATCTGCGACCACAAGATCACGGGCGAGGAGTGGCTCAATACGGCCCGGATGGCGCATCGGATCGGCTTGCAGTCGAACGCGACCATGCTCTACGGCCACATCGAGAATGACGAAGACCGCGTGGATCACCTGATGAAGCTGCGGGAGTTGCAAGACGAGACAGGCGGGTTTGTGACCTTCATCCCGCTGGCGTTTCATCCCGCCAACACGCCGCTCGAGCACATCTCGCCGACCACGGGGTTTGCCGACATCAAGAACATCGCCGTGGCGCGGCTGCTGCTGGATAACTTCCCGCACGTCAAGGCCTACTGGATCATGATGACGCCGAAGATCGCGCAGGTGGCGCAGCGGTTTGGGGCGGACGACATCGACGGGACGGTGGTGGAGGAGAAGATCTACCACGATGCCGGGGCCACCACCACGCAGTCGCTGCGCCGCGCAGAGCTGCTGCGACTGATCCGGAAGGCGGGGCGGGAGCCGCTGGAGCGGGATACGCTGTATCGGCCAGTCAGCCGCAACGAGGCGACGTTTACGGTATTAGTGTAAGTTGTGGGTTCTGAGTAGGGGCGATAATTTACTTGAAGGCGGATGACGGCAGTTTCCGAAAGAGGTAATCATGAAAACCTGCTTGCTTCTTTGTTCTCTCCTGTTCCTTTGCCTACCAAGGCTTGCCGCCGATACGGTTCACGTCCGCGAATACAAACGCAAGGATGGCACCATCGTTGCCGCCCATGAGCGATCCAAACCGGCCAAGAAAGAGAGCAGCCCGACGAAGTCGCACTCTGTGAGCGGATCAAGCTCCTCTGCGAAATGCGCCTCTTGCGCCCGGGATGAAGCGGGCCGGATCAAGCGGAGCAAGGAAGCGCGGGACCAATTTCAAAGGTCGCATCCTTGCCCAGCGACCGGACAGACCCGCGGTGCATGTCCCGGCTACGTGATCGACCACGTGCAGGCCCTCAAGCACGGTGGCGCTGATGCCCCATCAAACATGCAGTGGATGACCGTGGCCGATGCGAAGGCAAAGGATAGGGTCGAAGACTGAACGGCAAGCGTGTGGGGGTGAGTCAGGTCAATATTAGATTAGACCTGTTTCAGACCCGGTACCCCAGCGGCGGGGGCTGGGGAGAATGATTACGCCCTTTGCGAAGAAAGTCACGATCTACCGCATATTCACAATTGTGCGAAGATGTGTGCTCCTGTGTTTGGCAATTTTGGTTCCGGCCAGTTGCTTGCGCGCGCAGCCTTCCGCGAGCGTTGTAATCAGCCAGGTTTACGGCGGTGGCGGTAACG
>JACQDI010000171.1 GCA_016201195.1 Acidobacteriota bacterium
CACGGAGGCGGGTTACTGGCTCATGCCGGAGGAGCCCGGCCTGGGCATCGAGGTCGACGAAGCGGCCGCGGCGCGGCACCCCTTTGAGCCGGAGGTGCTGCACTCGGCGGTGGCGCGGGCGCCGGATGGGGCGGTGCTGGACTGGTAACAGCGGAGCCCCTGGTATACTGAAAGATTCCACTTTCACAGGAGGAAATGAATTGATGCCAGGCCGGAGAACCCTTCTGCTCGCAGCAGTTGTGTTGCTGTGCTCCTCGTGCGCTCAGAAGACGGAGCCGCCGCCGGCGGCCGCGCCTGCCGTGCCCAAGGGCGCGCCGATCCAGATCACGGCCCCGCTGGGGCTTCCGCCGGTGCCGGCGCCGGCCGACAATCCGCCGACCGCCGAAACGGTCGCGCTGGGCCGGCGCCTCTACTACGACCCGAAACTGTCGGTGGATAACACCGTCTCCTGCGCGTCGTGCCACGGTCCGGAGCATGGGTTCACCGATGGGAAGTCGTTCTCGGAAGGCGTGAAAGGGCAGAAGGGCGGAAGGAATGCTCCGACCGTGTTCAACGCCGCCTACTTCACGCTGCAATTCTGGGACGGGCGGGCGCCCAGCCTCGAGAAGCAGGCCGAGGGGCCGATGCAGAACCCGATCGAGATGGCACACACGCCGCAGGGGGTGGAGAAGAGAGTGGCGGCCGACCCTTCCTACGTGCCCGACTTCGAGAAGGCGTTTGGGCCGGGTCGGATCACCTTCGAGAAAGTCACGAAGGCGATCGCCTCCTTTGAGCGGACGGTGGTCAGCGGCAACTCGCCATTCGACAAGTTTATGTACGGCGGCGACAAGAAGGCGCTGAGCGCGGCGGCGCAGCGCGGGCTGGCGATTTTCCGGGATCCCAAAAAGGGCAATTGCAACGCTTGCCACACTATTGAGGAGAAGTACGCCCTGTTTACCGACAACAAGTTCCACAACCTGGGCGTGGGGGCCGACGGGGACAAGCTGAAAGATCTCGGCCGCTACGAGGTGACCAAGAACGAGGCGGACAAGGGGGCGTTCAAGACGCCGTCGCTGCGCAACGTGACGCTGACCGGGCCTTACATGCACGACGGCAGCCTGGCCACGCTCAAAGACGTGATCGATTTCTACGTTGGGGGCGGCAACTCGAATCCGTGGCGGGATAAGGAGATCAAGTCGTTGGACTTCCTGAGCCGGCGCGACCGGGATGACCTGGTGGCGTTTATGGAGTCGTTGACCGGGGAGATTCCGGGGAACGTGGGGAAGCCGTAGGGTGGTGGGGCAGCCCCCATCGAGGCGTTAACGTTTGGCTCCCAGCGGCCAGTGAGGATTCCGGGTGCGAAGGGGATCTATCAACAGTAGTCCGCTTGCGCGGGCCATTTTCCGGTAAGGGTCCAGGTAGGTCAAGGTAGGTCTGGATGTGCTGACCGGAAGCCGTTTTATGCTAGAACATTAGAGTGAGACCACCCGCTTGGAGGGGACGTATGGCTTCCACCTTTCAGAGCAAGCCGGTAATCCGGGCAGGCTTGCTGATAGTCCTGCTGGTTCACTTGCTTGCTTGTTTCGATGCACAACAGGCACGCGCGCAGAGTAACGTCGTCCGGCTGGGGGTCGTCAACACGCCGGCAGAAAGCGGACTCCTGAGCGAGATTCTGCCGGACTTCGAGAGGCAGACGGGGCTTCGGGTCGAACTGTATGCAGGGTCAGACGCGATTATTCGAGCCCGAAACGGCCAAGTGGATCTGATCATCTCGCACTATGGGCACGCTGACCTGGAGCCTTTTATGGCGGATGGCTTAGGTCTGTGGCCACGCCCGGTTTTTGCCAATCAGCAGGCCATCATCGGGCCTTCCAGCGACCCGGCGCGCGTGGCGAATCTCCAGGACGCCGTCGAAGGTTTTCGCCGGATTGCCCAGGGCAAGTTTCCTTACGTGGTCAATAATGGTTCGATTCCAAAGTACGTCGAGGACGTACTTTGGGAGGCGGCGGGGCGCCCTCCCAAAGAGGCCTGGTACATCGACTTGGGATTGAACGCCGACAACGGCGCGCAGCAAGCAGCCGCGCAAAGGGGCGCCTACCTGATTTTCGGGCTCGTGCCGTTCCTCCAGTTCCAGAGGCAAACAGGGGTAGATTTGCGACCGTTGCTCGTGAACGACTCTGTGTTAAGCCGGACGATGGTTTCCGTGGTAGTCAAGCCGGAGAAATTTCCACAAGCGAATACGGCAGGAGCCACGGCCCTCCAAACCTATCTTCTACGCGCTTCCACTCAAGCGCGAATTAGGGCCTACCGTTTGCCCGGCTTGGACCACGCCCTTTGGTGGACTAGGGGCATAGACACCAGCACCGCGAATTTAGGTTATGAAGGGCCTGCCCCTGTGATCAGTTCTGGGGGGATCGTCAATGCCGCGAACCGCACCGGTGGTATCTCGCCGGGAACCATCATAGAGATATATGGGACCAACCTGGCCAGCAGTACGTGCATTGCCGACACATTTCCGTGGCCGGCGCAGTTGGCTTGCAGCCCCACGCGGGTGGCCGTAAGCAGCCGGGATGCTCCGCTTTATTACGTCTCCCCTGGGCAGATCAATGCTCAGATTCCTTCTGACTTGGGACTTGGCAGCGTCAACGTGACTGTCTTCCGGGGAGTCGTCCAAAGTAATACCGCGGTTATAACGCTTGTACGTTGAATTCATTTGGCAGGCGGCGCATAGGATCTCCAGCACTTCCGGACCAAGTGAATTCTCGGGTTCCTCCCGTGCCGAGATCGAAGGAGTGCGAAAATGACGCGCCGGGGAGAGCTCGCGTACTACTTGGGAGCCTTGGGGTCCTTGACGTCGTAGCACCACAGCCGGTCGCGGTCGCGGATGTAGAGCCGGCCGTTGGCAACCACCGGGTAGGCCCAGGCCTTTTCCCTCTCAGCGTGCTTGGGCTCGCGCGGCGGCGCCAAAGTACAGCGATTCCGCAACCGCGTTTTGTGAACTGACCTAACATTTTATTCTACTTCTGTTTCAGCCGTCTCCGCGCTTCGAGAGCAGATTCGCATTCAGTTTTGGGGTTGACAAGCCCCTGGTATCTGAGATATAATTTATATC